>NZ_JBQJIK010000004.1:0-148121 GCF_052078665.1 Inquilinus sp. CA228
GGTCGGCGATCCGGGCGGGGTCGCCGACCTCGACGATGCACTGGTCGGTCATGGCGACGACCGCGGTCCGGCGGCGGGCGCGCTCGGCCCGGATCTCGGCCGGGGTGCCGGCCGGCAGGCCCGGGCGGCCGTTCTCGTAGCGCGGCTGCCGGCGGCGCCACTGCCGGACCAGGCCGAGGCCGCAGACCAGGCCGGCCACGACCGACGGGACCGTGCGGTCCTCGACCGGGTCGTCCCGGTCGCCATAGAGTTGGACCAACGCCTCGTCGAGCTGCATCCTGAGATCGGAGAAGCGGGCGCGGTCGGTGCCACGGTCGTCCCCGATCAGGCGGATGATGACGTCCTCCACCTCCTCCCGATGGCGGGCGCGGCGGGCCTCGCGGCCGCCGTCGCGGGCGCACAAGTCCCTCACGGCGCGGGCGCGCTGGGCCAGGGTCTGGCGCACCAGATGGGCGTAGCGGGCGAAGGCGAGCCCGGGGTCCGGGGCCGCAGCCGGAGGCTGAGCCGCCGGGGGTTGCCCGTCCGACGCCTCGGCCGTCCCATTCGCAGCCGGGGCCTCGGTCTGAGCCGAAGCCTCCGGGACCTGGGCGGCGAGGGCGCGAGCGCCGGCCGCCTCGGCCAGCTGCATGCCGATCTCGGCCAAGCGCGTCAGCATCTCGCATTGCTGCAGGGCGCAGCCGCGGCCATAGGCCTGGGGGTCGAAATCGGCAGGGATCTCCTTCATGGAACCTATCATGAACGAGTCGCGCAGGCGAGCGCAATGCACATTGTGTTTAGTGATTCGGCGGGACCGGCGGTGCGCAAGCGGCTTGCCGCTTGTATAGTATGGGCGCGCACTTTTTGGATGATGAGGCGCCCGGTTCCGGACAGCGCCTCAATCGCCGGCGATGGCCCGGAAAGGTGACAATCGGATCGTGGGTCCGGGCGGGCTTGATACTAAGCTATGCTCGGCGCTGGCAGAACTGGTCGGGGGTCATCGTCTTGATTTCGAACTGGTCTTGTGTTCGCGCGTAGCTGTGTCCGCCGAGCCGGCCGATCGCGTCCATCTTGTGCTGGTCAATGTGCAGGCTCCGCGGGTCGACGGCGTCGGCGCGCACGAACACCCCCAGAACCTCGCCGAGAATGATCTCGCGCGCCGGGCTGATCTGAAGGGTCATGTATCGGCGGCATTCCAGCGCCGCCGGCGCTGCCACGATCCTCGGGCTGCGCACCATTTCGCCCGGCACCGTCTCGAGGCCGGCTTGCTTCAGCTCATCGACCTCGGGACCGAACTTGATGGCACAGATCTCCATCCGATCGACCAGGGCGGTGTCACAGATGTGCACGGTGAACTCGCCGGTCTCGCGGATGCTGCGTGCGGTGTCCTTGAAGCTCATATCGGCGTGATTCTCCACGCCGATGGCGACGATCGCCGGATCGTGGGTCAGCACATTGAAGAAGCTGAACGGCCCGGCATTGGGGCGGCCGTCGCGGCTCAGGGTCGTCACCAGCGCGATCGGCCGGGGAATGACGGTTCCGATCAGGAGCTTGTAGCGCTGGCGCTCCGTCAGCGCCGAGAAATCGAAATGGGTGTGCTCGGGCTTGTCCACGCCGTTCATCGGTCCCCCGGCACACGGAAGGTTTCGAGCGGCGTGTGGCGGCTGAGGTTCTCGAAGCCGTCGGAGGTGACGAGGTAGCAATCCCCGATATTGCAGCCGGCCGACTGGGCTTCGAGCCACTGGGCGTGCAGCACGAACACCATTCCTTCCTCGAGCCTGTCATGGTTGTGCGAGGAGACATTGAAGCTGTTCTGCGCGCCGGCCATGCCGACCGAATGACCGAGATTCGGATTATGGGGCCCGTGGGTGGCGGGATAGACATGCATCAGCCTGCGTCCGCGTGCCTCCCAGTCGGCGTCCGCCACATACTGCATCGGCACGAGCCGCGGCCCGCCATCGTCGGCCGCCTGCCAGTTGTACGGCATGGTGCGCGCATGCGGCGAGGTGAGCAGACCATGCTCGATGTAGGAGCTGAACGCCGCATTGTTGATATCGCTGACGAGCGCGCCGGGTCGGATCAGCCGTTCCGCGCGCCTGACGCCGTCGGTGCAGGCGGCGAGCACCTTCTCCTGCCGCGCCGTGATCTCGCCCACCGCGACCATGCGTGCGGTCTGCGCCGTATAGCCCTGATAGGTGACGTTGGAGATATAGAGATTGATCAGATCGCCGGTCCGCACCACGCGGCCGTAGGGCTTGCCGCAATGCGTGCCGTATTGGTTGACGCCGATCTGGTAGCCGTCGCCGGTCTCGCCGCCGCGGGCCAGCTGGGCGAAGGTGAAGGCCGCATAGATCTCGGCGTCGGTCACGCCGGCACGGGTGACATGATAGGCGGCCTGGGTGCCGATGGAGATCAGCTGCGCGGCCGCCCGGACCATCTCGATCTCGCGCGGCGAGCGGATCTTCTGCATGCGGTCGATGATCGGGTTGTCGGAGACGAACTTCGCCTTCGGCATCAGTTCGTCGAGATGGCCGAACAGGGATGAGCTGGTCCGGTCGCCGAGCCGGCCGATCTGCCCGGCGGAAAGTCCGAGGTCGCACAGGATCTTCGCGGCGGCTTCTGCGGTCCTTGCCGTCGACGAGCCCGGCCGGTCGGCATATTCGCGGCCGATCGCGCCGATCTGCCAGATCTGGTCCACGCCGACCGGTTCACCGCCCGGCGGCAGGATGACCGACTGGGTGAAAAACGACAGCAGCACCATCTCCTTGTCGCTGTCGGTCGGAATGATCAGCACGCCCTCGCGCATCCAGTCGCAGACGTAGCGCAGATAGGCGTTGGAGGTGTGGAACCAGCCGACCATGTCGGTGTGGATGACCAGCGCATCGTGCTCCGCCAGCACCGCCTCGCGGCGGATGCGGCGCACCCGCTCCGCGAACTCGTCGTCCGGCAGGGCCAAGGGCGGGCTGAATTCGAAATCGGGTTCGAAATCGGCCAGCAGGGATTCGATCCGGCGTCCGGACGCCGGAATACGGTGCATGGTCACGACGCAATGTTCCTTTTTGCGCCCGCGGAGGGCGGGATCGGCGTTAACGGGAGGGACCGAAGAGTTTGCGGCCGGCGACCACGACGACGAGCGTCACGGCGATCAGGATGCCGGACATCGCGGCGACCCGGACATCGAGGGATTCCTCGATCATCGCGAACATGCGAAGCGGAAGAACCGTGGTGCGCGCATCGGCGAGGAAGAGTGAGACCGAGACGTTGTCGAGCGATTGGATGAACACCAGGAAAGCGCCGGCCAGGATGCCCGGAACCAGCAGCGGCAGGGTCACCCGCCGCAGCGTGGTCACGGGCGTCGCGCCCAGGGTGGTCGATGCTTCCTCCAGCGACGGGTCCATGCCCTGCGCGATGACGGCCGCCGCGCGGTACATCAACGGCCCGAACACCACGATATGCCCGGCAACCGTGAGCCAAAGCGATGGCCGGAGGCCGACGAGGCTGGATACGACCAACGCCGCGAGCCCATAGACCAGGCTGGGCAGCACCAGCGGCGCCAGGAGCAGCGGCTCGGTGAGGTTGGCCGCCCGGCCCCGGATGCGGGCCATGCCGATGCTGGCGGGCACCGCGAACAGCAACGAGCCGACCACCGCGAGGCCGGCGATCTTCAGCGAATTGAACGCGGCGATATGTTCCGTCGCCGATACGACCGGATCGAGAAGGGCCGCGTACCAGCGCAGGGAGAGACCTTGCGGCGGGAACTGGAGCGTCTGGCCGGCCGTGAACGACATCACCAGGGCGATGACGATCGGCGCGATGAGGTAGAGGATGGCCAGCCCGCCGATACCGTAGACAAAGGCCCGATAGAGAGAGGTCGATGCTGCTTCACGCATGGCCGACGAGCCTCCGATGACGGGCGATGGCGGACAGGGCCAGAAGAAGGCTTCCGGTGGACAGCAGCAGGACCACCGCAATCGCGGACGCCAGGGGCCAGTCGAACAGCACGCCGACCTCGCGATAGATGAGCTGCGGCATATAGACGTTGCGGGCGCCGCCGATCACCGCCTGGGTCACGAAGGATGCGCTGGTGCTGGCGAAGACCAGGATCCAGCCGGCGAGCAGGCCGGGCAGCATGAGCGGAAGCAGCACGGTCAGGAATACCCGCCACGGTCCGGCTCCAGCCACTTCGGCGGCATCGGTCAACTGCGTGTTGACGCGCGACAGCACGGCGATCAGAGGCAGGATGATCAGCGGCAGGTCGATCTGGCACATGGCCAGCACCAGCCCCAGCTCGGTGAACATCAGGCTGATGGGTTGCCCGGTGAAGCCGAGGCCGAGCAAGGTCTGGCTGATCGGCCCCTGGCGACCGAGAATGACGATCCACGCAAAGGTGCGGACGACGTTGCTCGTCAGCATCGGAATCAGTGACAGGAAGACGATGACTTGCCGTGTCCGGGACCCGCTGTGCCAGTAGAGCAGCGCGATCGGAATGCCGAGCAACGTCGTTCCGATGACGGTCAGGACGCCGAGCCGGACGGTGTTCATCAGCACCCGGAAATTGAACGGATCGCCGAGGAACGCGGCATAGTTGTCGAGCGAGATGCCGGTCTTTCCGGAGAAGCTGTAGGCAATGAGCAGGGCGAGCGGCGTCACGAAGAACACCACCGAGAGCAGGAGCATCGGAAGGAGATACGGAGCGCCGCTCGACCTCATCGTCGTCATCCCCCTGCCACGAGGGTGTCGAACGCCCTGATCCAGACGGCCCGGTTCTTGTTGATCAGCGACCAGTCCGGATAGACCAGCGATGCGACCTGGTCGCGCGTGACATAGGCCTCGATGCCGGGTGTCAGCTCGACGTCCCGGTTGGTCGGAAACATCTCCGAAGGCGGCATCTTCAGGACGTCCTGGGCAGCCTTCGAGATGGCGGCATCCATGTAGGCATAGGCCGCGTCGACATTGCTCGACCCCCTGGCCAGGTGGATGTTGACGGGCGCCGCCGGGGACCCCGTCTCGGGGTGGGCGAACTCCGCCGCGAGGCCCAGCGCTTTCAGGCGCGCCACATTGTTGGTCGAGCACATGAACACCGCGATCTCGCCCTGCTGATACAGCGTCATCTGGTGGTTGGTGCTGTCGATGACGGATTTGAGGTTCTCGGGATGGTCCTTGAACAGCTTGAAGACCGAATCCATGTCGTCCGGACCCGTGCCGAAGATCCTCGCCAGCTGGGTGTAGGCCATGACCGCGGTGTTCGACCCGAACCCCGTCCAGGACACCTTGCCGGCATAGGCCGGATTCTCGAACAGATCGCGATAGCCGGCAGGCTTCGGCACCATCTCGGGATTGTAGGCGATGCCGTTGACCTCGACCGTGACCGTCGGGCCGTACTCTCCCTGGAAGGCGGGATCGAGCATGCTCCAGTTGGAAAGCTTGCCCGGATCGATCTTCTGGATCAGCCCGTTCTCGATCGCGACCGCGCCCTGGCCGGGCGACATCAGAAGCGTGTCGTAAGCCGGATTGTCCGGGCTTGCCTGGACCTTCGCCAGCTGATCCTGGGCCAGGGCAGGCGCAATGGTGAGGTCGTAGCCGGCCGCCGAAACGAGCGGCGTCAGCACCCGCCGGTAGGCATCCTCCCAACTGCCGGGAAACGTCGCGGCGACGAGCGAGCCGGCGGCGCGCGCCCTGGCGGGCAGCAGTGCGGTTGCTGCGACTCCTGCCGCAAGGAGCCCGAAACCGCGTCTGTTCAATCCGAATCCGGTCATGGAATGGCACCTCTCCTGTTGGATCAGTCGGCGGCGTCGCGCGGGAAGACGTGACACCGGTCGGTGTCGACCTGGATGTAGACCCGGTCGCCCGGGACGGCCGCACTGCCTGCAGCACCGCGCATCTCGGTGGCGCGGATCTCGGTTCCGTCGACCAGCTGGAGGTCGTGGACCAGGGTCGGCCCGAGTGGAACGGAGATGGTCAGGCGCGCCTCGATCGTTGCCGGCCCAGGGACAGCAAGGAGGCGCACGTCCTCGGGCCGGCAGGTGACGACCACGGGCGCGCCGGCGATGAAGTGGAGATCGCGCGTCAGCACGAGGGTATCGCCCGTCGAAAGCCTCACCATGGCCTCTCGGCCGCGAGAGGCTTCGACAACGCCCGAAAGCCGGCTTGCATGGCCGATGAAGCTGTTGACGAAGAGGCTCTTCGGACGGTCGTAGACGGTGGTCGGGCTGTCGATCTGCTCGACGCGGCCCCGATTCATCAGGACCAGCCGGGTCGCCAGGCTCTGCGCCTCCTCCTGGTCGTGGGTGACGATCAGCGTGGTGACGCCGAGCGATTTCTGCAGGCGCAGCATCTCGACCTGGAGATCGAAACGCAGCGCCCGGTCCAGCGCCCCGAAGGGTTCGTCGAGCAGCAGCAGCGACGGCCGGGACGCGAGAGCGCGCGCGACAGCCACGCGCTGCTGCTGGCCGCCCGACAGCTCGCGCGGCAGGCGGCTGCCAAAACCGTCGAGGCGGATCAGCGCAAGCAGTTCGGCGACCCTGGCGCGCCGCTCGGGTCGCGGCACACGCTGGCAGGCCAGCGGATAGGCAATGTTCTCGGCGACCGTCAGATGAGGAAACAGCGCATAGTTCTGGAAGACCATGCCGATGCCGCGCGCCCGGGCGGACAGAACCGTGAGGTTCGTCGTTCCCAGCGAGATGGTGCCGCGGTTGGGCCGGATCAGGCCGGCGATCGCACGAAGCACGGTGGACTTGCCGCAGCCGCTCGGTCCCAGCAGGGCCGCGATCTCGCCGGCGGGCACATCGAAGCTGACATCGTCGACCGCCGGCGCGGTTCCTCCATAAGAATGCGTGAGATCGCGCACCGACAGGGCGCGAGCGCTCATCGGCGCGGCCGACGGGATTCGTGCCGCTGTGGCGGTGCCGGGCCCAGGGTCTGGTGTGGACTGCGCGGGAGCGGGGTTCGTATTCATGTATTCTAAGGAAGCAAGCGTCGTGCCAACCCGTGTGAGCAACAACAATACTCAGTTAACAAGCTGAATTATATGGAAAATTTGTTCGATGAACAAAGTTACGAAACTTTGTTCGACAAAATTTTCAAACGGATATGCGAAAAAAATAGCGCATCCAAACGCGCCAATTGGTGTAAATGTGGGCAGCCGCCATACGGAGATCGCAGTGCGAACCAGCGTAAAACGCCGCGCCAAACCGCAGACCCAACCTCAGGAGGCGCGGCTCGAATCCGTGGACGCGACGGAAGACGTCAGCGACCGGATCTGCGCGACCTTGGCCGCGGCCATCCGCGAAGGTGCGCTGAGGCCGGGATCCAAGATTCTGGAGGACGCGATCGCCGAGCACTTCGGGGTGAGCCGGACGGTCGTGCGCGGTGCGCTGGGCATTCTCGAGCATGACCATCTGCTGGAGCGTAAGCGAAACCGTGGCTCCTTTGTCGCCGAGCCCTCCATCGGCCAGGCCCAGGAGCTGTTCGAGGCCCGTAGATCGATCGAACGCGTGATCCTCGAACTGGCGATCGGGCGCGCTTCGGCCGCCGACTGCGATCGGCTCGACGCCCTCATCGAGCAGGAGCACGCCGTTCATCAGGGCACGGACGAGAAGGCGAAGGCCGGCCTGTCCGGGCAATTCCATGTCGAGCTGGCGCGCATCAGCGGAAACGGGGTCTTGGCGGAGCTCCTGGAAAAGGTCGTGGCGCGGTTGTCGCTGGTGATGGCGCTCTACGAGGACGAGCACCATGACGACTGCGGCACCGACCATCACAGAGCCATTCTTTCCGCCGTGCGAGACAAGGACCTTAAACGTGCGCAGCACCTGATGGCCGAGCACCTGGCGGACATCGAGGGGCGGGTCCGGCTGACCCAGGACCATGGCGACCGCCATACCTTCGAGGCGGTGCTGGCCAATTTCTCAACTCAATGACGGGAGCTGCCGAGGCGGCGCTCAGGCCCGAGTATGCCAAGCGATTCACTCCGTTCCAAAGAGACATACGTCGCGTATGCGTATTGACATGCGCCCCGCATGTTCCGATATGGCGACATACGGGGCGTATGTGAGTGCTCGTCCCGGTCAGCGGGCCAGAACCTTGAAGCCGGGCGATCGTCGCGACGGCCGGGCTGTCCGCCTTGTCTGCACAGGAGTCAAACGATGGCCAAGCGCGATGCGATCTTCCCTGCCGGGCGGCAGGCGCTTTACGAGATCAACCGCTATTCGGCGGCGATCCGCTCGGGCGATCTGCTGTTCGTCTCGGGCCAGGTCGGCAGCCGCGAGGACGGGTCGCCCGAGCCGGACTTCGCCAAGCAGGTCCAGCTCGCCTTCGACAATCTCGCGGCCGTGCTGAAGGCCGCCGGCTGCACCTTCGAGGACGTCGTCGACGTCACCACCTTCCACACCGACCCGGCGGCGCAGTGGGAGACGATCAACCCGATCCGGCTGAAGGCGATCGGCGAGCCGCCCTATCCGAACTGGACCGCGGTCGGCGTGAACTGGCTGGCGGGCTTCGATTTCGAGATCAAGGTCATCGCGCGCATTCCCCAGGCTGGCTGAGCCAGGTGATTTCGGGTCGGATCGCGCTGGTGGGGTCGTAGCGGGCGTTGCCGCTCCTGCGGGAGGTTTTCGGAACACCGCCGTTTGGGCCAGCCTATCCTTTCATCCTCCCCCTCCCCTTGCGGGAGGGGGCAGGGGGAGGGGTCTGCTGCCGATGGAATTGATGTCGAGCGTCATCACCGGCCCCGCAGAAGTCTGGCCAATTCCACGCTGGCTCCCGTCATCGACACCCCCTCCCCCTACCCCCTCCCGCGAGGGGAGGGGGAGAGTGGAAAGCATGCGTCGGTTCAAGTGATCGAAATTCTGAAAAGGTCCCGCCAGGCGGGAGAGGCAATAGGAAGACGACTGGCATGCTGGTGGTCTTCGGCTCGGGTGCGCCGGCGTGATCTGGCCTGAAACGATCATGCTCTGATCCATCCATCCTCGATCGACCCCAAGGGGCGCGTCGGTTCCGCACAAGCGGGATCCGGCGCGCCCCTTTTTCTTTGCCTGCCGACAAAGCGCTTGACGCCGCCGGCAAAGCCCGCTTTCTTGGACGGAAGAAATTTCAGATATAGAAATATACATCAACAATCGGCCGCGGATGCCGCTGCCGGAGCTAGGGAGGACGAGAGATGAAGACCTTGCGTACCCGGATCCTGGCGGGCGCCGCCCTGGCGGCCATGCTGTCCGCCGCCCCGGCCGGAGCCGCCGAGCCGTTCCGCTGCGCGCCGGGCGAGCTCTACGCCATGAATGTGATGGTCTCGGGCGTCGAGTACTGGTTCCCGGTCTACGAGATGTTCAAGCAGGCCGGCAAACAGATGGGCTGCGAGACCATCTACACCGGCACGCCCGACTACGACGTCACCAAGCAGATCGCCAGCTTCGACCAGATCCTGGCGCGCCAGCCCAAGGGCATCCTGGTGCATCCGATGAACTCGGACCCGTTCATCGAGCCGATCAACCGCGCGATCGAGCAGGGCACGGCGATCGTCACCTTCGCGGCGGATTCGCCGAACTCGAACCGCACCGCCTTCATCACCTCGAACAACGACCTCGAGGGCAAGGGCGCCGCCGACGCCGTGGCCGAGGCGATGGGCGGCAAGGGCGAATACGGCGTGCTGGAGAATCCGGGCCAGGACAACCACGACCGCCGCGTCGCCGCCTTCATCAAGCGGATGGAGGAGAAGTGGCCGGACATGAAGCTGGTGGCCCGCGCCGCCTCGAACCAGGACCCGAACAAGGCGTACCAGGCCGTGCTGTCGATGGCCCAGGCCAACCCGAACCTCGGCGCGCTGTTCATGCCGGAGGCGAACTCGGCCCTCGGCGCCGCCCAGGCCAGCGTCGAGCTCGGCGGTAAGATCAAGGTCATGACCGCCGATGTGAACGCCAAGATCCTCGACATGATCAAGGCCGGCCAGGTCTTCGGCTCGGTCAACCCGAACCAGGGCATGCAGGGCTATATGGGCTTCATGGCGCTGTATCTCGCCGCCCATCCCGACCTGATCGACCCGATGAACGACGCCAAGGGCGCCGGCCGGAACCCGATGGTGATCCCGTTCATCGACAACGGCTACGCCGTGGTCACGGCGGCCAATGCCGACGACTTCTACTGGGACAAGTATCTGCAGCGCCGCGGCACCAAGGGCATCGACGAGTAATCGCCGATCCGACCGCCGGCCGGGACCGCCCCGGCCGGCCTCCGCGACCAGGAAAGCCTTCGACGTCCCATGTCCCTGCTCTCCGTCCACGACATCGCCAAGAGCTTCGGCCCGGTCCGCGCGCTGTCCGGCGTGCGGTTCGAGCTGAACGCCGGCGAGGTGCACGCCCTGATGGGCGAGAACGGCGCCGGCAAGTCGACGCTGATGAACGTGCTGGGCGGCGTGCACCAGCCCGACCGCGGCACGGTCAGCCTGGACGGCAAGCCGGTGCGGATCCCCAGCCCGGCTGCGGCCCAGGCGCTGGGCATCGGGCTGGTGCACCAGGAGATCGCGCTCTGCCCCGACGCCACCGTGGCCGAGAACATCTTCATGGCCGAGACCAATGGCCGGCGCAGCCTGTGGCTGGACACGCGCGACCTGAAGCGGCGGGCCGAGGCTGTGCTGGCCAGCCTGCATCCGGTGCCGGTCGACGTGCGGGCCGGCGAGTTGCCGATCGCCAGCCAGCAGATCGTCGAGATCGCCAAGGCCCTGACCCTGAACTGCCGGGTGCTGATCCTCGACGAGCCGACGGCGGCGCTGACCGAGGCGGAGGCCGAGGCGCTGTTCGCCATCATCCGCGGCCTGCAGGCGCGGGGGATCGGCATCATCTATATCAGCCATCGCATGGCCGAGATCTTCGCCATCGCCGACCGCATCACCGTGTTCCGCGACGGCGCCTATGTCGAGACGCTGCAGACCGCGGCGACCACGCCGGAGCAGGTGGCGGCGAAGATGGTCGGCCGGCCGCTGCTGGACCTGTACCCGCCGCGCCGCGGCCCGGCCACAGGATCCCCGCTGCTCAAGGTCGAGGGCCTGTCCGACGGCGGCATCGTCCGCGATGTCGGCTTCGAGGTCCGGCCGGGCGAGATCGTCGGCCTCGGCGGGCTGATCGGCTCCGGCCGCACCGAGACGGTGCAGGCGATCTGCGGCCTGGCCCGGCGCGCTTCCGGCCGCGTCACCTGCGACAGCGCCGAGGTGCCGCCGGGGGACTATCCCGCCGCGATCCGCCAGGGGCTGGTCTATCTGAGCGAGGACCGCAAGGGCAACGGCGTCTTCCTCGACCTGTCGATCGCCCAGAACGTCTCGTCGCTGGACCTGCGGCTGGTGTCGGGCCCGGTCATGGTCAGCCGCCGGCGCGAGGCGGCGCTGGCCGAGGCGATGCGCCAGCGCCTGGGCATCCGCTGCACCGGCGTGCACCAGCCGGTGGCGACGCTGAGCGGCGGCAACCAGCAGAAGGTGGCGCTGGCCCGGCTGCTGGCGGTCAACCCGCGCATCCTGTTCGTCGACGAGCCGACGCGCGGCGTCGACATTGGCGCCAAGGCGCAGATCTACGCCATCCTCCGCGAGCTCGCCGACCAGGGCGCCGGCATCGTTGCCATCTCGTCCGAGCTGCCGGAGCTGATCGGCATCAGCGACCGCATCCTGGTCCTGCACGAAGGCCGCCTGGCCGGCGAGCTCAAGGCCGGCGAGATGACCGAGGAGGCGATTATGCAACTGGCCTCGGGCCTCGGGAACCAGGAACGCAGGCCCGGCGCGATGCGTCGCGCCGTTGTGGGAGACATCAGATGAGCATGGCCGCCGTGACGCCGATGATGCGCGTCGTCCGGGTCCGCGAATTCGGCCTCCTGGCCATCATCGCCCTGCTGTTCGTGGCGATGAGCTTCGCGTCGCCCTATTTCCTGACCCTGTCGAACATGCGGGCGATCCTCTTGTCCTTCTCGATCGAGGGGATCGTGGTCATCGGCATGACCATCCTCCTGATCGTCGGCGGCATCGACCTGTCGGTCGGGTCGGTGGTCTGCCTGTCGATGGTGATCGGCGGCACGCTGTTCCTAGCCGGACTGGACCCCTGGTCGGCCAGCCTGATCGCGGTCGCGTCCTGTGGCGCCATCGGCTTCCTGATGGGGCTGTGCGTCACCCGGATCGGGCTGCACTTCTTCATCGTGTCGCTGGCCTTCATGGTGATCACCCGCGGCCTCAGCCTGCTGCTGACCCAGGGCACGCCGCAGTCGCTGTTCTCGCTGCCGAAGTCGTTCAAATTCGTCGGCCAGGGCAGCATCGGCGGCCTGCCCTTCGTGATCCTGATCTTCCTGGTGCTGATCGCCGTGTTCGACGTGCTGCTGCGCAAATCGGTGCTGTTCCGGCGGGTCTACTACACCGGCAGCAACGAGAAGGCGGCCCGCTTCTCCGGCATCGACACCAGGCGGACCAAGATCATCTGCGCCACGCTGTGCAGCACCCTGGCCGGCATTGCGGGCGTGGTCTACATGGCCCGGTTCGGCGCCGCCACCCCGCAATTCGGCGTCGGCATGGAGCTCAGCGTCATCGCCGCCGCGGTGATCGGCGGGGCCAGCCTGAACGGCGGGTCCGGCACCATCGCCGGCGCGGTGCTGGGGGCGGCGCTGCTGTCGCTGGTCACCTCCTCGCTGATCCTGCTGAACGTGCCGGTGTACTGGCAGGACATCATCCGCGGCGCCATCCTGCTGGTGGCGGTGACGATCGATCACCTCCTCAACATGAACAAAGCCCGGGGCTGAGACCGATGCCGCGCCCGCTCTACAGCGAATCCGAACGACTGCGAAACATCCATCGCGTCCTGGTCATGTTCTACCAGGAGCACCGCTCCCAGGCGGATATCGCGGCGGCGATCGGCATCTCGCCGGCCAGCGTCAACCGCATGATCCGCGAGGGGCATGAGCGCGGCCTGGTCGACATCCGCATCCGCTCGCCCTTCGACGCGGAGGAGGGGCTGTCGGTGACGCTGAAGCGCCTCGGCGGCCTGGACTCGGCCGTGGCGGTGGCCGCGGTCTCGACCGATCCGGCGATCGTGCTGAAGGCGGCGGCCGAGGCCGCGGCGACCACGCTGCTGGAAGGCCTGGCCGACGGCATGACCATCGCCGTCTCCGGCGGCGTCGCCCTCTGCGCCACGATCGAGGCGCTGGCCCCGCCGCGGGCCTATGACGTCCGCGTCGTGCCGGCCACCGGCGGCGTCCAGGGCAAGTTCCGCACCGATGTGAACCACGTCGCCGTCGCCCTGGCCGAGAAGCTGGGCGGCAAGGCCTACCAGCTGCACGCCCCGATCTTCGCGGCGAACGAGGCGGAGCGGGCGGCGCTGCTGTCGGTGTCGACCATCCGCAGCGTGCTCGACATGGCGCGCGCCGCCGATGTCGCCTTGTTCGGCATCGGCTCGGTGCGCGACGAGCACGCCACCTACCTGACCCTGTCGGACACGGCCGACCGCGGCGCGATCGAGCGCGTCGGCGCCGAGGCGGAGCTGCTGGCCCATCTGGTCGACCGCGACGGCCGCCCCTGCGACCACCCGTCGAACCGCCGGCTGGTGGCGCTGACGCTGGACGAGCTGGCGGGGATCCCGCGGCGGATCGCGGTCGCCTCGGGCGAGCGCAAGGTCGCGGCCATCGCCGCGGTGCTGCGCGGCGGCGCGCTGGGCCATTTGATCACGGACGACCGGACGGCGCGTGCGGTCGTCGAAAAGCTGGAGGGCAAGGATGCAGATGCAGCGTGAGATCGGGGCCAGCGGGATCCCCGCCAGCGCGGTGGGGCTCGGCACCTGGGCCATGGGCGGCTGGCTGTGGGGCGGCGGCGACGACGATGCCTCGGTCGCGGCGATCCGCGCCGCGCTGGATGCCGGCGTCACCCTGATCGACACCGCCCCGGCCTACGGCCTCGGCCGGGCCGAGGCGTTGGTCGGCCGCGCGGTCGAGGGCCGCCGCGACGAGGTCGTGCTGGTGACCAAATGCGGCCTGGTCTGGGACACCGACAAGGGCCGCCCCTTCGTCGGCCAGGACGACAAGACCATCCACCGCTATCTCGGCGCGGAGTCGGTGCGGCAGGAGCTGGAGACCAGTCTGCGCCGCCTGCGCACCGACCATGTCGACGTGCTGATCACCCATTGGCAGGACCCGACGACCCCGATCGCCGAGACCATGGCGGCGCTGCTGGCGCTGAAGGCCGAGGGCAAGACCAAGGCCATCGGCATCAGCAACGCCAGCGTCGAGGATCTCGCCGCCTATCGCGCCGCAGGGCAGGTCGACTGCGTGCAGGAGGCCTACAACATGCTCGACCGCGGGCTCGAGCAGACGCTGATCCCGCCCTGCCGCCAGGCCGGCATCGCCGTGATCAGCTATTCCAGCCTGGCGCTGGGCCTGCTGACCGGCCGGATCGGGCCGGAGCGGAGCTTCGACGGCGACGACCTGCGCCGCACCAACCCGCGCTTCTCGGTCGAGAATCGGCGCCTGGTCGCCGCCTTCGCCGCCGACCTCGGCGGCATCGCCCGCGACCATGGGGTGGAGGTCGCCGATGTGGTGATCGCCTGGACCCTGGCGCAGCCCGGCATCACCTTCGCCCTGTGCGGCGCGCGCAACGCCGACCAGGCCCGGGCGAATGCGCGGGCGGGAGAATTACGCCTGGCGGCGGACGAGCTGGCGGCGATCGACCGCGCCATCGCCACCCATCTCGGCCCGGTCGCGGCGGCCGCGTAGGACCGGTCCCACGAAATGTCCGACTCACAGATCCTGGGGCGCAAAAGCAGATTGCCTCTCCCGCTTGCGGGAGAGGTCGGGCTCGCGAAGCGAGACCGGGTGAGGGCCCTTGCGGTCTCGCCGAGAGAACGGCCCTGCGGTAAGCGCGCGGATGATCCGCTCTGGATACTGAGGCCTCGGCTTCCGGGATCGCGGCCGCGGGGCCGCCGCCGCCGCTGGCCCTCACCGCGAGCCGCTGGCGCGGCTCCGACCTCTCCCGCAAGCGGGAGAGGCAATCTGGAAGGGGCGCCCGATTTCCGTATCAGCCCATCGCGAGTCAGGACACGAGACAATGACCGGCAATGGCTCGTCCATCCCCGAGCGGGCCGACGTCCTGGTGATCGGCGGCGGGATCAACGGCATCAGCACCTTCCGCGAGCTGGCGCTGCAGGGCATCGACGTGGTGCTGGTCGAGCGCGACGATTTCTGCTCCGGCGCCAGCGCCGCTTTGTCCCGCATGGTGCATGGCGGCCTGCGCTATCTGGAGAACGGCGAGTTCCGGCTGGTCCGCCAGTCGCTGCAGGAGCGCGACCGGCTGCTGCGCAACGCGCCGCACTACGTCTTTCCGCTGCCGACGCTGGTGCCGGTGACGGCCCGGCTGCGCGGCACGCTGGCGACGATCGGGGCCTTCCTCGGCATCGCCGAACGGCCGAAGGCGCGGCCGGGCCTGATGATCCGGGCCGGGCTCGCGCTCTACGACCTGCTGTCCTGGCGCAGCCGGACCATGCCGCGGCACCGCGGCATCGGCCGGGCCAAGCTGCAGCGGCTGGCCAAGGGGATCACCCGGCGGGCGGTGGCGGGGGTGCTGTACTACGACGCCCGCGTCACCCAGCCGGAGCGGCTGGGCATCGAGCTGCTGCTGGACACCGAGGCCGAGACCGGCGCCCGCGCCTTCTCCTACACCGAGATCACCGGCCGCGACGGCGACGGCCTGGCCTGGCGCGACCGGTTGACCGGCGCCAGCGGGCGGATCGCGCCGCGCGTGGTGGTCAACGCCACCGGCGCCTGGGTCGACCTCGTCGGCGGCGCCATCGGCCCGGCCACCAACCGCAGACGCGTCCAGGGCACCAAGGGCTCGCATCTGATGATCCGCAACCCGCGGCTGCAGGAGGCGCTGGGCGACCGGATGATCTATTTCGAGAACGCCGACGGCCGCATCTGCATCGCCTTCAACCACGCCGGCGGCGCCATGGTCGGGTCCACCGACATCCGGATCGACGACCCCGACGACGCGGTCTGCCTGGACGACGAGAAGCGCTACATGCTCGAAGCGCTCAGCGGCATCTTCCCGGAGCTGGAGGTGCGCGAGGACGAGATCGTCCATGTCTTCACGGGGGTGCGGCCGCTGCCGGTCAGCGAGGACGAGGCGACTGGGCGGATCAGCCGCGACCATGCCGTCGAGGTCGACCCGGCGGGCGCGCTGCCCTTCGCCGTCCTGACCCTGATCGGCGGCAAATGGACCACCTTCCGCGCCTTCGGCGAGGAGGTCGCCGACCTGGCCCTGGCCGAACTCGGCCGGCCGCGCCGGGTCGGCACCCGCGACCTGGCGATCGGCGGCGGCCGGGGTTTTCCGCGCGATCCCGACGCCCGGTCGCGCTGGCAGCGGGACCAGGCGGTGGCCGCGGGCCTGCCGCTGGCGCGGTTCCAGGCGCTGAGCGAGCGCTACGGCAGCCGCGCCGTCGCCGTCGCCCGCTTCCTCGGCGAGGGGCCGGACGCGCCGGTCGCCGCCGCGCCGGACTATTCGCGGCGCGAGCTGCAATACCTGATCGAGACCGAACGGGTGCGCGACATCGGCGATCTGCTGCTGCGCCGCACCCTGCTGGGGATGGAAGGCCGGATCTCGCCGGCCCTGGTCGCCGAGGCCGGGGGCCTGGTCGCCGCCGCCCTCGGCTGGACCGATACCGAGAGCATGGCCGCCGCCGCGCGCTTCGAGGACATCATGGCCCGCCGCCACCGCGTGCAGGCCGCGCATTGATGGGGATTGAAATGTATCTGACCAAGAAGGTCCGCCTGAACCGGCTGATGCGGAACGGCCGCTGCCTGGATGTCGCGATCGATCACGGCGTCTGCAACGAGCCGTCCTTCATGGCCGGGCTGGAGGACATGGCGGGCGTGGTCCGCATGCTGGCCGCGGCCGGGCCGGACGCGATCCAGATGAATTACGGCCAGGCCGACCTGCTGCAGTCGATGCCGGGGCAGAACCGTCCGGCGCTGGTGATGCGGGTCGACATGGGCAACCCCTACAACCGCCAGCGCCATCGCGAGATGTGGGCGCTGCTGCAGAACGAGGCCGACCCGATTCTGCCGGCGCTGCGCCTTGACGCCGCCTGCGTGGTGGTGAACCTGTTCATGCTGCCGGACGAGCCGGGGCTGTTCCGGCAATGCGTGCAGAACATCAGCCGGCTCGGCAATGATTGCGAGACATACGGCATGCCGCTGATGATCGAGCCGCTGGTGATGCAGCCGAACGAGCGCGGCGGCTACCTGGTCGACGGCGACACCGAGAAGATCGTCACCCTGGTCCGGCTGGCGCGCGAGCTCGGCGCCGACATCGTCAAGGCCGACCCGACCGACAACCCGGCCGATTTCCGCCATGTGGTCCAGGCGGCGCGCTGCCCGGTGCTGGTGCGCGGCGGCGGCAAGGCCGACCTGCGGCGGGTGTTCGAGACCTCGGCCGCGCTGATGGCCCAGGGCGCGCACGGCATGGTCTATGGCCGCAACATCTACCAGCACGACAATCCCGGCGCCGTGGTGGCGGCGCTGATGGCGATGATCCATGACGGCGCCGATGCCGACGCCGCCTGGTCGATCTACCGCAACGGTGGCGGGCGATGAGCGCCTGGCTGGGCATCGACGCCGGCAACACCGGGGTCAAGGCGCTGCTGTTCGACGATGCGGGGCGGGAGCTGGCCTGCGCCCATCGCGACACCGGCGGCCACAGCCCGGAGCCCGGCATGGTCGAGCGCGACATCGGCCGCCTGCGCGCTGATCTCGCCGACCTCGTCCGCGAGCTGCTGGACAAGAGCGGCCTGCACGGCCGCGACATCGCCGGCATCGGCACCTCGGGCCACGGCAACGGCCTCTATCTGCTCGACGCCGAGGGCGGGCCGCTGGCGGCGATCCAGTCGCTCGATTCCCGCACCGCCGGGCTGGTCGAGGAGTGGGCGGCCGCCGGGGTGGGGGAGGCCGCGGCGGCGATCTGCCTGCAGCGGCCCTGGCCGTCGCAGACCCCGGCGCTGCTGGCCTGGATGGCGCGCCATCGGCCGCAGACCCTGGCGCGCGCCGCCCATGTGCTGATGTGCAAGGATCTGGTGGTCCACGCCCTGACCGGGCGGGTGGCGACCGACATCACCGACATGGGCGGGGCCGGGCTGCTGCGCCTGCCCGAGAACCGCTACGATGACGGGCTGCTGGAGATCTACGGCCTCGGCGGCGTCGCGGCAAAGCTGCCGCCGCTGCACTGGCCCACCGACCGGGTCGGCACGGTGTCTGCCGCGGCCGCCTCCCGCACCGGCCTGGCCGAGGGCACGCCGGTGGTCGCCGGCTTCTTCGACGTGGTGGCCAGCGCGGTCGGCGCCGGCGTCACCCGCCCGGGCCAGGCCTCGATCATCCTCGGCACCTGGAGCATCAACCAGGTGGTGGTCGACGCGCCGCTGGATGGGGTGTTCATGGCGACCGGCATCGCCCCCGGCCGCTTCCTGTCGATGGAGAACTCGGCGACCTCGGCGACCAATCTCGAATGGCTCGCCCATCACCTGCTGGCGCAGGATTCCCGGCGGGCGGGCGGCAGCGCCTTCGCCCTGGCCGACGCCCTGGCCGCCGCGGCGCCGGCCAAGGCCGACGGGCCGATGTACCACCCCTATCTCTACGGCGCGGCGGGCGATCCGTCGGCGCGGGCCGGCTTCTTCGGCCTGGCCGGCTGGCATGACGGCGGCGACCTGGTGCGGGCGGTGTTCGAAGGCGTCGCCTTCGCCCATCTCGCCCATGTCGAGAAGCTGCTCGCCGCCGGAGATGGTGATGCCGCGCAGCCCGGTCTGGCCGCAGATGATCGCCGACGTGCTGCGCCTGCCGGTCAAGGTCGCGGCCCAGGCGGAGACCGGGGCGCTCGGCGCCGCCATGGCCGCAGCGGTAGGGGCCGGCCGCTTCGCCAGCCTGGACGAGGCCGCCGCCGCGATGGTCGCGCCGTCGCGCGAAGTGGTGCCCGATCCCTGCCTGGCCGGCTTCTACCAGCGCCGCTTCGCCCTGTGGCAGGCGGTGGGCAAAAGCCTGGCGCCGCATTGGGCGGCCCTGCGCGACCTCGGCCAGGCATGATCGCGCCGGATGGCGGTGCGGAGGTTCAGAAGCCCCCTCTCAAAGGCCTCAGTGGCCCAGATAGGCGTCCCGCAGCCTCGGGTCGTCCAGCAGGGCGCGGCCAGTGCCTTCCTGGACCACCCGGCCGGTCTCCAGCACATAGCCGCGGTCGGCGACGGCCAGGGCCGCGGCCGCGTTCTGCTCGACCAGCAGCACCGCCACCCCGTCGCGGCGGAGGGCGGTGACCGCCGCCAGGATCTGGTCGACCAGCAGCGGCGCCAGGCCGAGCGACGGCTCGTCGAGCAGCAGCAGCCGGGGCTCGGACATCAGGGCCCGGCCGATCGCCAGCATCTGCTGCTGCCCGCCCGACAGGCTGGCCGCCGCGACGCCCCGCTTTTCCGCCAGCGCCGGAAACATGGCGTAGATCCGGTCCAGCCGGGCCACGGCCCCGTCGCGGCGGCGGAAGGCGCCGAGGCGGAGGTTGTCTTCGACGCTCAAGGGGCCGAACACCTGTCGCCCCTCCGGCGACTGGGCGATGCCGAGCGAGACCCGCTTGTGCGGCCCGAGGCCGGCGATCGCGGTGCCGTCGAACTCCACGCGGCCGGCGGTGATCGGCTGTACCCCGGACAGGCAGCGCAGCAGCGTGGTCTTGCCGGCGCCGTTGGCGCCGATCAGGGCGACGATCTCGCGCGGTGCGACGGTCAGCCGGATGCCGTGCAGCACGGCGATGCGGCCATAGGCGGAGTGGAGTCCGTCAACCGTGAGCACGATCGGCCTCCGCACGCCCGTGGTCGCCGAGATAGGCGGCGATCACCGCCGGATCGTCGCGCACCTCCCGCGGCCGTCCCTCCGCCAGGCGGCGGCCCTGGGCCAGCACCAGGATGCGGTCCGAGATCCGCATCACCAGCTTCATGTCGTGCTCGATCAGCACCACCGCGACGCCGGTGCGGGCGACCTCGCAGATCAGGGTGTCGACGGCCTCCGTCTCCACCGCATTGCAGCCGGCGGCCGGCTCGTCCAGCAGCAGCGCCCGGGGCTCGGCGGCCAGCGCCCGCGCGATCTCCAGCCGCTTCAGCACGCCATAGGGCAGCGACCCCGCCGGCGTCGCCGCCTCGGCGGCGAGGCCGACCCGCTCGAGGATCGCCATCGCCCGGTCGCGCGTCGTCCGGTCCTGGCGCCGCGTGACCGGCAGGCCCAGCAGGTCGGCCAGCAGCGGGCTGCGTTCGCTCAGATGGCAGCCGACCATGACGTTCTCCAGCGCGGTCATGCGGAAGAAGATCTGCAGGTTCTGGAAGGTCCGGGCCAAGCCGCGCCGGGCCAGCAGATGCGGCGGCAGGCCGGTGACCGGCTTGCCGTCCAGCGCCACCGTGCCGCGCTGCGGGCGGTACAGGCCGGTGACCAGGTTGAACAGCGTGGTCGTGCCGGCGCCGTTCGGGCCGATGATCGACAGCACCTCGCCCGCGGCGACGGTGAAGCCGACGCCGTCGACCGCCACCAGGCCGCCGAAGGCGATGCCGATCCCGTCGACGGCCAGGACGCTCATCGCAGGCGCTCCAGCAGCAAACGGTGCAGCGCCGGCACGATGCCGGCGGGCAGGGCGATCATGAACCCCATGATCAGCAGCCCCAGCACCGCCTGCTCATATTCCTGGAACGCGGTCAGGGCCTGGGGCAGCACCACCAGCAGGGCGGCACCGACCACCGCGCCGAGCACCGATCCGAGCCCGCCGATGATGACCATCGCCACCAGCTCGATCGACTGCAGGAAGCCGGCGGCGTCGGGCGTCACCAGCCCGTTCATGCCGGCCAGCAGCCCGCCGGCGACAGCGGCGTAGACCGCGCTGATGACGAAGGCGGCCAGCTTCCGGCCGGCGACGTCGATGCCGGTGCCCGCCGCCGCGGTCTCGCTGTCATGCAGCGCCCGCAGCGCCCGGCCGGCGGGGCTGGACCGCAGGTTCAGCGCGATCCAGGCGCCCAGCAGCAGGGCGCCGGCGGTCAGCCAGTACCAGGTCGCCGCGCCCGCGATCCGCCAGCCGAACAGGGTCGGCGCCTTGACCGCCATGCCGTCGGGGCCGCCGGTCAGGTCGCCCTCATTGTTGAACAGCAGCGACAGGATCAGGCCGAAGCCCAAAGTGGCGATGGCCAGGGCATAGCCCTTCAGCCGCAGGATCGGGCGGCCGACCAGCCAGGCGACCAGCCCGGCGAAGGCCGCGGACAGCAGCAGCGCCAGCAGCGGATGCAGGCCGAGATGGGCCGGCCCGATCGCGGCGCCATAGGCGCCGAGGCCGAGGAAGCCGGCATGGCCGAGGCTGATCTGCCCGGCAAAGCCGGTCAGGATGGTGAGGCCCAGGGCGGCGAGGGCGAAGACCCAGACCAGCGCGGCGACGCGCAGGTGGAAGGCGGACGGCGCGATCAGCGGCACCAGCGCGATGATCACGATCAGCACGGCCAGCGCGCCGTAGCGGTGGCGGAGGGCGGCGGCCAGCATCACACCCGGTCCACGCCGCGGCCGGCCAGCAGCCCGCGCGGCATCAGGAACAGCACCAGCAGGATGGCGGCGAA
This sequence comes from Inquilinus sp. CA228, assembly GCF_052078665.1. NCBI lineage: Bacteria > Pseudomonadati > Pseudomonadota > Alphaproteobacteria > Rhodospirillales > Rhodospirillaceae > Inquilinus > Inquilinus sp. CA228. The sequence continues at coordinate 21,585 of NZ_JBQJIK010000004.1, forward strand.
GGCGACGGCGTCCTTGTAGGTCGACGAGATGTAGCCGGCGCCGAAGGCTTCGAGCAGTCCGATCAGGACCCCGCCGAGCACGGCGCCGAGCGGATGGCCCATGCCGCCGAGCATGGCCGCGGCGAAGCCTTTCAGGGCGAACAGCGTGCCGATGTCGTACCGGGTCAGGGTGATCGGCGCGACCAGCACGCCGGCGATCGCCCCGATGGCGGCGGAGACGCCGAAGGCGAAGGCCAGGATGACCCCGACATTCACCCCCACCAGCCGCGCCGCCAGCCGGTTCGCGGCGGTGGCGAGGACCGCCTTGCCCAGCAGGGTGCGGCGCAGGAACAGGTCCAGGCCGGCGACCAGGACGACGGCCCCGCCGATCACCCACAGGCTCTGCGGCAGGATGGTCGCGCCGCCGACCGCGATCGGGTCCGAGCCCGAGAAGGCGGGCAGGGAGTGGAACTCCTTGCCGAACACGATCTGGGCCACGCCCCGCAGGAAGACCGAGGCGCCGATGGTGATCATGATCAGCGACACCGGCGACGCGTCCCGGGCCGGCGCGATGGCGAGGCGGTGCAGCAGCAGCCCCGTGACGGCGGCCCCCGTCACGGCGATCACGGCGGCCAGCGGCAGCGACAGGCCGCCGGCGGCCAGGACGGCGGTGCCCAGGCCGCCGATCATCACGAAGTCGCCCTGGGCAAAGTTGATCACCTCGGAGGCGTTGTAGACCAGGGTGAAGCCCAGGGCGACCAGCGCATAGACCGCGCCGACCGTCAGGCCGGAGAACACGAGCTGCAGGAATTCGGCCATCGATCCGCCTTCTTGGTCAGCGGCGCCGGTGCTCAGGGAGCGCCCGGGGCCGGAACCCAGTCGCCGCCCCGGATCTCGAGCATGTGGAAGGATTCGGTGCCGAGGCCGAGATGGTCGCCGGCGGACATGGTGTAGATGCCGGTGACGCCGACATGGCCGCTGGTCTGCTCGATCGCGTCGCGGATCTTCGCCGGCTCCGTCGAATCCGCCCGCCGGATCGCGTCCGCCAGCAGCTCGATGCCGTCGAAGGCATAGCCGCCGAAGGTGGAGACCGGCTGGCCGGTGGCCGCCTCATAGGCCATCTTGTACTTGGTCACGATGGCCTTCTGCGGGTCGGCGTCGGCCAGCTTGCCGGCGACCAGCAGCGCCGGGGCGGGCAGGCGCACGCCCTCGGCCGCGGGGCCGGCGAGCTCGATGAAGCTCTTCGAGGCGACCCCGTGCGACTGGTAGAGCGGCAGCTGGATGCCGAGCTGGGCATAGTTGCGCGTCACGATCGCCGGCCCCTGGCCGAAGCCGGGGTTGAGCACGGCCTGGACGCCCTCGGTGTTCTTGATCTTGTTGAGCTGCGGCGTCATGTCGGCGTCGGTCGGCCCATAGCTTTCGTCGACCAGGGCGCTGATGCCGAATTCGCCCATCACAGCCAGGCACTGGCCGCGCATCGACTTGCCGAAGCCGTCGGTGCCCGAGATCAGGGCGATCTTGGCGATGCCGCGCGCCTTCATGTCCTGGAAGATCTTCTGGCAGGCGGTCTTGTCGGTGTGCGGCGTCTTGAACACGAAGGCCCGCACCGGGTCGATGATCTCGATGCCGCCGGCCAGCGAGATGAAGGGGATGCCGGCATCCTCGAACACCGGGATCATCGCCATGGTGGTGCCGGTGGCGGTGCCGCCGACCATGGCCACGACCTCGTCGTCCTCGACCAGGCGGGTGGCGAAGGTGCGCGCCTTGTTGGCGTCGCCGCCGTCATCGTACAGCACCAGCTCGACCGGCCGGCCCAGCAGGCCGCCCTCCTTGTTGAGCGTCTCGACATAGAGCTTGAGCGTCCGCGCCTCCGGATCGCCCAGGAAGGCGGCAGGGCCGGTGGCGGACAGGACCGCGCCGATCTTCACGGGCTCGGCCGCGCCTGCACCGGCGCCTGGAAGGATGGCCGCGGCAGCGGCGATAAGGGCGGCTGCGCGCAGCAGCGGACCCGGAACGAGAAATGATCCCATGCGATGTCCCCTCCCAATAACCTGGCTCTTGGCCGGCGGTTGAAGCCGCTTCCTGATGGGCCGCCCGCCCTGATCGGCAGGATAGCTGCCTCAGCTTATGATTGACCGAACGATTGGTCAATCATTTGGTCGCGACCGCATTCAGTGGGCACATATGGGGCCAGGCCCGAGGGCTCGTCCGGGTTTCGCTCGATCGTCAGGCGCCCCAACGCAGCGCCGCCGTGTGCACCGGAGCGTCCCAGAGCCGGACCAGCTCGTCGTCGAGCCGTGACACGGTGATCGAGCAGCCGGCCATGTCGAGCGAGGTGACATAGCTGCCGACCAGCGAACGGGCGATGCGGATGCCGTGCTGCGCCAGGAGCCGGGCGGCGGCGTGGTAGACGAGATAGAGCTCCGCCGCCGGGGTGCCGCCGAAGCCGTTGACGAACAGCAGCACGTCTTGCCCTGCCACGTCGCCAAGGTCGCGCAGGATGGCGTCGACCAGCTCAGCCACGATGGCATCGGCCGGGGCCAGGGCGACGCGCCGGCGGCCCGGCTCGCCATGGATGCCGACGCCCATCTCGATCTCGTCCGCGCCGATGGCGAAGGTCGGCCGGCCGGCGGCCGGGACGGTGCAACTGGTCAGCGCCACGCCCATCGAGCGGGTGCGCCGGTTGACCCGGTCGCCCAGCGCCTTCAGGGCGGCGAGGTCGCGCCCCTCCTCGGCCGCGGCGCCGACGATCTTCTCTACCAGCAGGGTGCCGGCGACGCCGCGCCGCCCGGTCGAGTAGGACGAGGCCTCGACCGCGACGTCGTCGTCGGTGAGCACCGTCATGACCGGCCCGCCGATCATCTCGGCGGCCATCTCGAAGTTCATGACGTCGCCTTCGTAGTTCTTGACGATCAGCAGCAGCCCGGCGCCGCCGTCGACCGCGGCCTCGGCGGCTGCCATCTGGTCGGGCGTCGGCGAGGTGAAGATCTGGCCGGGGCAGGCCGCGTCCAGCATGCCGCGGCCGACGAAGCCAGCATGCAGCGGCTCATGCCCGCTGCCGCCGCCCGAGATCAGCGCCACCTTGCCCGGCGCCGGCCTGGCCCGGCGGATGAACCGGCACTCCCCGTCCAGGGCGACGATGTCGGCGTGGGCCGCGGCGAAGCCCTGCAGGCTTTCCGTCAGCACCGTCTCGACCGAATTGATCAGCTTCTTCATCGGTGCGTCCTCCCCTTCCTTGAGCTTACCGCGATTCAGCCGTCCTCGATCAGGCGGGCCACGCCATGGACCAGGTCGTCGACCAGGGCTTCGAGCTCGCGGTTCTTCCGGTCGCTGCCGAGATCCGGCAGGTAGAGGGTGTGGGCACGCACGCGCCGGTGCTCGCGGCCGGATTTCAGCCGGTGCGGATGCGCCCGCTCATAGGCCTCGAGGAAGCGCCGCCGGGCCTCCGGCGGGAAATGGCAGATGTCGAGGATGACGTCGATGTGGCTGGCCGGGATCGGCACCGGATAGGCCGGGCCGGTGATCTGGGTGACGAAGCTGCGGTTCTTGCCCAGCGCCGCGGCCAGGCGCGAACGGGTGCCGGACGGCCGGTTGTCCAGCACCTCCTTGAGGATGGTCTTGTAGGCCGCGACCGGGTCCTGGGGCAGCGCGTCCATGCCGGTCACGCCCGGGCAGCGGCGGCCGCGATCGCCGCCTTGGTGCGGGCGATTGCGGCCGGCGCCACCGACAGGCTGCGCAGCCCGGCGCGCAGCAGGGCGGGCACGAAGGCGGGGTCGCCGGCCATGTCGCCGCACAGGCTGACCTCGATCCCCCGCCGCGCCCCGGCCGCCGCGACCTCCGCGATCAGCCGCAGCACCGCGGGGTTGCCGGGGTCGGCGAGATCCGCCACCGCGCCGGTGTCGCGGGCGGCCGCGGTGACGTACTGGGTCAGGTCGTTGCTGCCGATCGACAGGAAATCGGCGGCGAAACGGTCGACCGCCAGCGCCGCGGCCGGCACCTCGACCATCATGCCGAGCGGCGGGCGCCGGGCCGAGATCCCGGCTGCCACGAGCTCCGCCACGGCCTCGTCGAGCATCCGGCGCGCGGCGTCCAGCTCGGCCGGCACGGTCACCATCGGGACCATGATCTTGAGCGGCCCGTGCACCGCGGCCCGCGCCAGGGCGCGGAGCTGGACCCGGAACGGCCCGGGCCGGGCCAGCGACAGCCGGATGCCGCGGGTGCCGAGGAAGGGGTTGCTCTCGCCGTCGACCGTCAGGCCGGGGATCGGCTTGTCGCCGCCGGCGTCGAGGGTGCGGATCGTCACCGGCCGCCCTTGCGCCCAGGCGACGATCCGGCCGTAGGCAGCGACCTGCCGCGCCTCGTCCGGCAGCCCGCCGCCGTGGAACAGGAACTCGGTGCGGACCAGGCCGACGCCGTCGCAGATCGCGGGGTCGATCCGGTCGAGCTCGGCCGGGTCGGCGAGGTTGATCAGCACCGCGACCGGGACGCCGTCGCGGGTGACGGCGGGCTGCCCGATCGTCGCCTCGGCCGCGCGCTCAGCGGCCTCGGCCGTGGCCATGCGCCGACGGAATTCGGTTCGCGCCTCCGGCGAAGGGTCGAGCCACACGGTGCCGGCCGAGCCGTCCACCATCGCCTCGGTCCCGCCGTCGAGCACCGCCGTGCCGAGGCCGACCACCATCGGCACGCCGCGGGACCGCGCCAGCATCGCCACATGACTGGTCGGACTGCCGGCGGCGAGCGCGATCGCACCGCCCGCGCTCCAATCAGTGGCGAGGAACCGCGACGGAGTCAGATCCGCCGCCACCAGCACCGCGCCGGACATCGGCGGCGCCTCGTCGACCGTGCCGGAGAGATGGCCCAGCACCCGGTCTCGAAGGTCCGACAGGTCGGCGATCCGGGCCCGGACATACTCCTCGCCGTCCTCATATCCGGCGATCTCGACCTCGACCGCCTGCCGCCAGGCCGTGTCGGCGGCGACGCCTGCGGCGATCAAGGCCAGGGCGGGCTCTCTCAGCGCCTCGTCCTCCAGCATCGCCACCTGGAACTCCAGGATCCCCGCGCCGTCCTCGCCGGTGGTTTCGGCCAGCGTCGCGAGATCGGCGATCGCGGCCTCGATCGCCGTGAGGAGATCATCCACCTCCCGCACCGGATCGCCGCTGAACCGCCGCGCCGCCGCGAGTGCGGCCAGCCGGACCACGGGTCCGATCGCAAGGCCCGGGGCGGCAGGACGGCCGGCGAGGTCAGACGGAGGCGGCATTCGGCACCGCCTCGTCGAAATCCCGCGCGACCAGGCCGATCAGCGCCTCGACTGCCGCGGCCGCGTCGGGGCCGGCGGCGCGGAAATGCAGCACGGTGTCCTTCGGCGCCTTGGTCGCCATCACCTTGACGATGCTCTTGGCGTCGATCCACGGGCCGGCCGCCGACGCCGCCAGCTCGACCCGCGCCCTGTAGGCCTTGGCCAGCTTGGTCAGCTTCACCGAAGGGCGCGCGTGCAGCCCGACCTCATGGGTCAGCAGCACCGTCCCGGATGCGTTCGGTTCCGTCATCGCCTGCCCGCCCACGCTCCGCGTCTCATTGCGGCGACAGCTCCTCCGCCATGCGCCGGACGTCGTCCAGCAGCGACCCGCCGGACGCCTCGGTCGCCGCGATCACCGCGCCCTCGACGATCGGCGCGTTGCAGATCGCGACGCGACCCCTACGCGCCTCCGGCAGCATCTCGACCGCCATCTCGCTGTTGGTCTCGGCGCCGCCGAGATCGACCAGGACGGCCACGCCGGCATCGGACCAAGCCTGGTCGATCGCCGCCAGGATGGCCCCGACGTCGGTGCCGAGCCCGCCATCGGGATTGCCGCCGCACCAGGCCAGCGGGACCTCGGGGCCGACCATCTGCCGTACCATGTCGGCGGTGCCCTTCGCCACGTCCGGCGAGTGCGACACGATGACGATGCCGACATTGCTCATGCTGCGCCCTCCAAGGCCTCGGTGACGGCGGCGACGATCAGCGCGCTGGAGCGCGCGCCGGGATCCATGTGGCCGATGCTGCGCGGCCCGAGGAAGGAGGCGCGGCCGCGGGTCGCCTGCATCGGCACCGTCGCTTCCGCCGCCTGGTCCGCGGCTTGGCGCAGGGCGGCGCCGAGCGGCCCGTCGGCCTCGGCCAGCGCCCGCTGCACCGGAGCCAGCACGTCCAGCATGGTCTTCTGCCCGGGTTCCGACTTGCCGCGGACCTGCACCGCGGCGATCGCGGCCGCCAGCGCCCGGGCCGCGTCGGCGCGGGTCGGGGCCGCCGGCAGCTCCTTGCCGAGGGCCAGGAACAGCGTGCCGTAGAGCGGGCCGGAGGCGCCGCCGACCTTCATCACCAGCGTGGTGCCGACCGCGCGCAGCGCCTCGGGCAGCGGCTTGGCCGCGGTGGCGTCGAGCTCGGCCAGCACCGCGCCGAAGCCGCGGCGCAGGTTGATGCCGTGGTCGCCGTCGCCGATGGCCTGGTCGAGGGTGGTCAGCTCCTCGGCATGCGCCACGATCCGCTCGGCCACCGCGCGGATCGTCGCCTTCAGGAGATCGGCCGGGACGTCCATGCTGCCTCTCATGCCGTGCGGATGCGGTTGCCGTCCGCATCGAAGAACAGGGGGGCGGCCAGCTCCAACCCGACCTCGTCGCCCGGGCGCAGCGCGGTGTCGGCCTCGACCAGCGACACCAGCCGCCGCTCGCCGATCAAGAGGTGCAGATAGGTCTGGTCGCCGAGATGCTCGATCCAGTCGACCCGGGCCCGGGCATGGCCGTTGGGCGGCCCGCGATGCACCTGCAGATGCTCGGTGCGGGCCCCGATCAGCCGGGCCGAAGCGGGCAGGCCGGGGCAGGGCATGAGGTCGTGCGGGATCAGGTTGATCCCGGGCTGGCCGAGCCGGGTGGCGACATGGGCGCTGACCGGATCGCCATAGATCTCGCGCGGGGTGCCGATCTGCACCAGGCGCCCGCGGTCGATCACGCCGATCCGGCTGGCCATGGTCATGGCCTCGATCTGGTCGTGGGTGACATAGAGGATGGTGGCGCCCAGGTCGCGCTGGATGTGCTTCAGCTCCAGCCGCAGATCGGCGCGCAGCTTGGCGTCGAGCGAGGACAGCGGCTCGTCCATCAGGAAGGCTTGCGGGTCGCGCACCAGGGCCCGGCCGATGGCGACGCGCTGCATCTCGCCGCCGGACAGCTTTGTCGCCTTGTTGCCGAGCTTGGGCGCGATCCGCAGCAGCTCCGCCACCGCCTCGACCCGCTTGCGGATCTCGCGCTCCGGCACCCGCCGGGTCGGCGAGCGCAGCGGGAAGGCGAGGTTGTCGTAGACCGTCAGATGCGGGTACAGCGAGTACTGCTGGAACACGAAAGTGATGTCGCGCGCCGCCGGGGGCCGGGCGCCGACATCGGTGCCGCCGATCAGGATCCGGCCGGCATCCGCCTGCTCCAGCCCGGCGATCAGGCGCAGCGTCGTGGTCTTGCCGGCGCCGGTCGGGCCCAGCAGCACCACGAACTCGCCGTCGCCGACGGTCAGGTCCAGGCCGTCGACCGCCACCAGCTCGCCGAAGCGCTTGGTCACGCCCTGCAGCGCCAGCTCAGCCATGGGCCCGGCCCTCCCCGTCATGAGCGGTGAGGATCGCGCGGCCGGTGGCGCCGTCGAACAGCGACAGCCGTTCCGCCGCCAGGCTCATCCGCACCGCCTCGCCGGCGCGGACCGGCGTTGCGGCCGGCAGCCGCGCCTTGATCGGGCCGCGCGGCGTGTCGATGGCGACGATCTGGGTGGTGCCGAGATATTCGGTGCCGAACACGGTGCCCTTGAGCGGCCCGGCCTCGTCGATCCGCACATGCTCGGGCCGCAGGCCCAGCACCAGCTCGCCCTCGGCCAAATCCTCGCGGATCTCCGGCACCGGGATCGCCATGCCGTCGATGGTGACGGTGCGGTCGCCGCGGACGACCCGGCCCTGGAACGGCAGGAACCCCATCGGCGGGCTGCCGATGAAGTCGGCCACGAACATGCTGGCCGGGCGCTCATAGATCTCGCGCGGCGTGCCGAACTGCTCGATCACGCCGCGGTTCATCACCGCGATCTTGTCGGCCATCGCCATGGCCTCGAGCTGGTCATGGGTGACATAGACCGTGGTCGCGCCCAGCCGGTTGTGCAGCCCCCGCAGCTCGCCGCACATCAGCGCCCGGAACTCGGTGTCGAGCGCGCCGAGCGGCTCGTCCATCAGGAAGGCCTGCGGCTCGCGCACCAGGGCGCGGCCCAGCGCCACACGCTGGCGGTCGCCGCCGGACAGGCCGGAGACCGGGCGGTCGAGCAGATGGTCGATGCGCAGGAGCCGCGCCGCCTCCTCGACCCGCCGCGCGATCTCCCGCGCCGGCATGCCCTGGCATTTCAGCGGGAAGCCGACGTTCCGGCGCACATTCATGTGCGGGTACAGGGCGAAGAGCTGGAACACGAAGGCGATGTCGCGCGCCCGGGCACGGTCGAAGGTGACGTCGCGGCCGCCGAGCAGGATGCGGCCGGCGGTCGGCAGCTCCAGCCCGGCGATCATGCGCAGCGTCGTGGTCTTGCCGCAGCCGGACGGGCCCAGCATGACGAAGAACTCGCCGTCGGCGACGGTGAAGCTGGAATCCCGCACCGCGGTGAAGTCGGCGAAGGCCTTGTGCAGATGCTCGACCCGGATCTCGGCCATGGCGTCCTCAATCCGGGAAGTGGCTGACGATGATGAAGCCGACCGTGCCGGCCAGGATCGTCACGAAGGACCAGGAGTACAGCGTCAGCGACAGCGGCTGCATCAGCATGACGATGCCGATGGCGATGGCCGCGGTCGCCGCCGCCTCCCACGGGCCGCGGCGGAACAGCCGGCGGCGCTTGGGAACGGGGAGGGGAGGGGCCGCGCTCATTTCCGCACCGCGCCGAAGGTGATGCCGCGCAGCAGGTGGCGCCGCAGCAGGATGGTGAAGACCAGGATCGGCACCAGGAAGATCGTCGTCCCGGCGGCCACGGCCGGCCAGTCCTGCCCGCCCTCGCCGATGATGATCGGGATGAAGGGCGGCGCGGTCTGGGCGGTGCCGGAGGTCAGCAGCACGGCGAAGGCGTATTCGTTCCAGGCGAAGATCAGGCAGAAGATCGCGGTCGCGGCGATGCCGGTCGCGGCCTGCGGCAGCACCACCTTCACGAAGGCCTGGAAGCGGGTGTAGCCATCGATCAGCGCCGCCTCCTCGTATTCGCGCGGGATCTCGTCGATGAAGCCCTTCAGCAGCCAGACCGCGAGCGAGACGTTGACCGAGGTGTAGAGCAGGATCATGCCCAGCCGCGTGTCGGAGAGGCCGATCTCGCGGTACATCAGGTAGATCGGGATGGCGACCGCGATCGGCGGCATCATCCGGGTCGACAGGATGAAGAACAGCAGGTCGTCCTTCAGCGGCACCCGGAAGCGCGAAAAGCCATAGGCCGCGAGCGTGCCCAGCGTCACCGCCAGCACGGTCGAGCCGAAGGCGATGATCAGCGAGTTGATGAAGCGCGGGATGTAGTTCGACGGCCCGGCGATCACCATGTTGCGCGACCGGGCTTCCTCCTCGCACATCCCCTGCGGCGGGCCCAGGCTCTGGATGAATTCCGGCGTCTGGCGGGTGCGGGTGGTGAACAGGTTGCAATAGCCCTCGACCGTGGGGCTGAACACCACCTTGGGCGGGTAGGAGATCGAATCCTGCGGCGACTTCAGCGAGGTCAGCCCGATCCACAGCAGCGGGATCATGGTGATCACCGCGTAGAGGATCACGACCGCGCCGGCGAAGCGGCGCCCGGCCGGCGTCGGCTCGACCACGGAATGGGCGGTGTTGGCGGCGCTCATCGCTGCTTCACCCGGTTGAGGGCCTTGACGTAGATATTGGCCAGGCCGAACACGCTGACGAACAGGATCACGGCGAAGGCTGAGGAATAGCCGGTGCGCCAGCTCTCGAAGGCGGCGCGCTTCAGCGTGATCGACGCCACCTCGGTGGTCGATCCCGGCCCCCCGCCCGTGAGCAGGTTGACCATGTCGAACATCTTGAAGTTCTCGATGCCGCGGAACAGCACCGCCAGCATGATGAAGGGCAGCGCCATCGGCACGGTGATCGACCAGAACTTCCGCCACACCGAGGCGCGGTCGACCTCCGCCGCCTCGTAGATGTAGTCGGGGATCGAGCGCAGCCCGGCCAGGCAGATCAGCATCACATAGGGCGTCCACATCCAGGCATCGACGATGATGATCGCCCAGGGGCTCAGGGTGACGTCGCCCAGCATCTGGAAGGATGACGGGTCGCCGCCGGTGAAGAAGGTGACCACATAGTTGAACAGCCCGATCTGCGGCTGGTACAGGAAGGTCCAGAAGTTCCCGACCACCGCCGGCGACAGCATCATCGGCAGCAGGATGATGGTGGTCCACATCCCGTGGCCGCGGAACTTCCTGTCGATCAGCATGGCCAGGGCGAAGCCCAGCAGCGTCTCGATCACGATCGTCCAGATCACGAAATGCGCCGTCACCTGCATCGCCGCCCAGATGTCGGGGTCGGTCAGGATGCGCTGGTACCAGTCGAGCCCGACCCAGTTGACCGCCGCGTTCGGCCGGTTGGCCCGGTAGTTCGTGAACGACAGATAGACCGTCCAGACCAGCGGGAAGATGTTGATCGCCAGCAGCAGCACGATGGTCGGTGTGATGAACAGCCAGGCGATCGCCTTGTCCGACAGGCCCCGGACCCGGCGCGCCACCCCGGTCGGGGTCGCCGCGGCGGCGCGGAGCGCAAGCTGGGTCGGCGTGCTCAGATCATTCATGGATCCGGACCGGTGGGTGGGGCGGGGGCTCGGATGGGCGGGGCCGGAGCCCCGCCCCGCGGTCGGGCTCAGATCTTGCCGTCCTCCTTGAAGACGTCGGCCCAGTCCTTGACCAAGGCGTCGAGCGCCTGCTGGGCGGTGCCCTGATTGGCGACGACATAGTCGTGGATGCGCTTCTGCTCGGCCTGCATCAGCTGGGCGTAGGACGGCTCGGCCCAGAAATCCTTGACCTCGCCCATCGCCTTCAGGAAGTCGGCGGCGAAGGGGGCGGTGGCGGTGAAGCCGGGGTCGTTCAGCACCGATTTGGCGCAGGAATAGCCGCCCAGCGCCCACCACTTCTTCTGCACCTCGGCGGTGGCGAACCACTTGATATAGGCCAGCGCCTGGTCCTGGTTCTTCGAATAGGAGACGACCGAGATGCCCTGCCCGCCGAGCTGCGAGCCATGCACCTTCTCGCCCGGGTTGACGAAGAAGCCGATCTTGTCGCCGCCCACATTCGGGTCCTTGTACAGGCCCGGGAAGAAGGCGAACCAGTTCATCTGCAGCGCCGCCTGGCCGGATTTGAAGGCGTCGAGATTCTCCTGCATGTAGGAGTTCGAATAGCCCGGCGGGGTGCAGCAGTCGTACAGCGCCTTGTAGGCCTCCAGCCCCTTCACCGCGTCGGCCGAGTTGACATGGCCTTCCATGTCATAGGGCTTGTCGGCGGCCTGGTACTGGAAGCCGTAGGGGTAGAGGAAGTTCGCCACCCCCATGGTGATGCCTTCCGAGCCGCGCTCGGTGAAGATCGCGGCGCCGTACACCTTCTTGCCGTCGATCTCGCGGCCCTGGAAGAACTGGGCGATGTCGTGCAGCTCGGACAGCGATTTCGGCACGTCGAGCTCGCGGCCGAATTTCTGCTTGAACTCGGCCTTCAGCTCCGGCCGCGCGAACCAGTCCTTGCGATAGGTCCAGCCCAGGGCATCACCCATCGCCGGCAGGGCCCAGTAGTTCGGCGTGTTCTTCGGCCATTCGGAATAGCCGACCACCGTCGCCGGCATGAAGTCGTCCATGCTGATGCCGTTCTTGTCGAAGAAGTCGTTCAGCTTGACGTAGTGGCCGTTCTCGGCCGAACCGCCGATCCACTGGGAATCGCCGATGATGACGTCGCACAGGGTGCCGTGCGAGTTCAGTTCGTTCAGCATCCGGTCGGCGAAGTTCGGCCAGGGCACGAATTCGAACTTCATCGGCGTGCCGGTCTTGGTGGTGAAGTCCTTCGACAGCTCGACCAGAGCATTGGCCGGGTCCCAGGCGGCCCAGCACAGCGTCAGCGGATTGGATTGAGCGTGGGCCTGCTGCATCGCGAGGCCGGCCAGCAAGGCCACGGCAGACACCGTCATCGTCACAACGGAGCGTCTCTTCATCGATGTCCTCCCCAGGATCGGCCTCTTGTGGAGGCCTGGTCCGGCTGGACACCCGACGGCATCTTCAGCCGGCTTGTTTCATTATTTGTTTAGTAACGCATGTTTCACTAAACATGGCAAGCGCGAGTTTTTCCCGGCCGAGCCGCGGGGCAGGCCGGGATGCCGAGATCCGATGATTCTTCCAGACCGGTTGGATTTCGGCGGGATATTCGGGCGGCTCCGGTGGCTTCGATCTTCCGGCGCACGGCATTGGTGTCATAGCCTTTGTCCCCATGCGCCAGATCGGCCGTGGTTCGACCAGACGCCTTTGGACGCTTCCCGAATATGAGTTGATCAGGCTCACGAGCCATCAACCAACAACACCAAAATCTTTCAAATTTCTCGTAACTGCAGCAAGCGGTATTTCCCGGATACAGGAATAGGGATTGTTCTGTTCAGTACATGTCGGCTTGTTAAAGCATGGATAGCAGGACGGTGGCTTGGCATTGCTTACGACTATCGTCCCGGGAGGAGTCCAAACAGTCGTAATATTTGCACCATAGATCATGATCGCCGGCGTCCCGATCGCGTGGGCGGTATGTACCCCGAAACTATCGAGACCGATCAGAACCCTGACATCTTCCAGGCTACGAAAAAATTCGGCCAGCGGCCCCGCGACGATCTCGGTGCCCGGATCGTCGGCGTCCGGTAAACAGCCCTCCAGATAGCTCCGATCCGACGGCGCACCGAATACCACCACTCTCAGGCCGCTGGCGCGGATCATAGCGATCAACGCGCGCCAGTGCTCCTGGGGCCATAGCTTGCATTCCTGGCTTGCTGTCGGCTGAATGCCGATCCTGTCGCTACCGGAGCGATGGGCATACGGCTTGCCGGAAGCATCGTACAATCGGGAATGCGCCGGCACCATGGCGCCCAGAGCCGTCGCGACGCGTTGGATCGACGAATAGCTACTAGGATCATTGGCAGGCGCCATAATCAGGTGCGGGACGAATTTCTCGCCGCCGGTCCGGACGATCTTTGCCTGAGGATGGCCGTGCGCCCAGGTGATGCTGGTATTTCCGGAGGGCGAGATCGCCCATCCAAGCAGATTTTCCCGAAAGTCGCCCACGACATTGACCACCCGGTCGAAGCGCTTCAGCCGGAGCGCTGCCACGGTCCAAGCGAGTTTCATCGCGGCTTTGAACCCAAAATTCTTAGCCGTGCCCATCGGAAACGACGCGTAGAAGATCTCCGAAATCAAGGGGTTGCTGGAATAGAGCTCACGGAACTGCGGACGAGTGAGGACGGAAATCTCCGCGCTCGGCTCCGAGCGCCCAAGCGCTTCTATCAAGCCGGTCTGGACGACCGCATCTCCCAGATTGCGGGCCTGGACAACAAGAATACGTCTTTTGGCCATGCTATTTTTTTCTCTACCGGGACCTTGATCAATCGGCGGCTGCAAGGCGCCAAATATGCCTTTCGCGCTCAAAAAATCAATTGGAAGGTGCCGCCACGCGCTTCGGCAACTCGCCCCTTGGCGTCATAATCAATGGGGGGATCGACTGCCCCTCTGAAGCCGGCACTGAATGCGCGTGGATGCCATGCTCTTAAGTGTCATCCGGCTCGACCCGGAGCTTTCCTCACCATGCTCCGGGTCGGACCATTGTCAGCCGCAGTTCCCGATTCACCAGGACTTGTTCGCTTCGGAGAGATCGGATCGGTGACCGGTTACATCCTATGACTTGGTTTGAACAGCCGTGACGCGGACGTCGTTGCTGGACAGCGCCCCCTCATGCACCAGCAGGCCGATGCCGCCGTCGCGGAACGCCTCCCCCGACCCGTCCCGGGCCTCGAGGGTCACGCCGCCGATCCGGCAGGTGATCCGGTCGCCCTCCGCCGCGACCTCGATGTCGTAGCTTCGCTCCAGCGACCAGGCGAAAGCGGTCTCGGCCAGCACCGTCCGCTCCTCGTCGCGCTGGCGGACGAGGCGCAGCATGCCGTCGCGCGACAGCAGCGCCGCATAGTAGCGCCGCAGCCCCTGCACCCGGACGGCGACGCCGGCCTCGCGGCCGAGATGGATCATCACATCGGCGGCGACCCGGTAGTCGGTCCATTGCCGGGTGCCGTGGATGATGATGCCCTCGCCGCGATCCTGCGAGATCCGGAACGACGGCGGGAAGCGCTTGGAGAAGAAGCTGACGCCGTTGACCCAGGCCTGGCGCCAGAAGTCGCCGGTCTCGGCCGGCCGGCGCAGATGCAGGTCCGGCGCGCCGTCGAAGCGCAGATGGTCCACGACCACCGCGCCGTCGGCGCGGGGGCCGGCCGCGGCGATGACGAAGCCGGCCTCGGCGATCGGCTGGCCGCCCATATCGGGCAGCACCCAGGACAGGTCGGCGTCGCGTCCCGGCGCCAGCCGGACCGGCGCGCCGTCGACGGTCCGCAGCGTGTCCTGGTCGGTATAGACCTTGAGGCGCAGCGCCACCGTGACCTCGCCTGCATTGCCCGGCTCGGCCGCGACCAGGGCCGAGAGCGTCTGGCCGGGATAGAGCAGCGGCGTCGCCATCAGCTCGTAGGTCCGCATGGCCGCGACCTCGGGCGGGCTGAAGGTCGGCGTGGCCGCCGCCGCGGCCTGGCCGGGGCCGAGGCCGCGATAGCGCAGCGCCAAAGCGCGGCCGCCCGGCACCACGACATTCTCCAGATCCAGCCGCTCGACCAGGCCGTGGCCGCGCTCCGGCCGGAAGCCCTGGACGCTGCCGGGCAGCGAGAAGTGGAACTGGGCGCCATCCTTCGGCGCGGCGATATCCGGCCCGCCGGCCAGGCGGCTGCCCAGCCCGGCCAGCTGGTAGGCGACGCGGACGGCGTCGTTGATGGCGTTGCCGCCATCGGCCGAGGAGATCAGCATGCGGTCGGCCAGCGGGCCGCGCCAATCCGGGCCCGCCTCGATCCCGTCCAACCCATGCATGATGCCGATCAGGCAGCCGACATTGCCGGCGTTGCAGTCGGTGTCCCAGCCCGAGGTGTTGACGATCATCTGGGCGCGCTGGAAGTCGTCCGGCGCGTACAGCACCGCCATGATCATCAGCGCATGGTTGGGCACGACATGGCAGTTGCCCGGGTATTTGTCGTAGCCGTAGCGCTCCTCGATCCGCTGCCGGGTGTCGTGCCAGTCCGGGTGCTCGCGATGCCAGGCGCGGATGTCGGCGATCAGCGCCGCGATCCGGCTGTCCTTCGGGATCTGCGCCAGGCCGGTGTCGATCAAATGGTCGATGTCGGCGGAGACGAAGGCCTCGGCCTCCATCGCCGCCCACAGCACGGCCGCATGCACGGATTCGCCGTCATGGCTGACCTTGCCGGCCTGTTCGGCGAGACGGGCGGCGAGAGCGGGCTGGCCGGGCGCCACCATGGCCCAGCCGTCAATGAAGATCTGGGCGCCGATCTGCTCCGCCACGGTCGTGCCGTTCTCCGCGATCGACCCGCTGGCCGGGGCCGCCACGCCGCGCTTCAGGTTCAGCCAGGCGGTGTGCTCGGTCGAATTGCCGTTGCCGCCCCACCACAGCACCGAGCGGTGCTCGACCAGGTAGTTCAGCCAGGTCTTGCCGATCGCCTCGGCCGACAGGTCCGGCGACACCCCGTAATCCTCGAGCGCGCGGACGAAGGTGAAGGTGCCGGCGACGTCGTCGTCGGTCACCACCAGCGGCACGCCCAGCCGGTCGTGCACATAGTATTCGATCGGGCCGAGCTCCTGCATGATCCGCTGGTAGGTCCAGCCCTCGAAGGGCCGGCCGACATAGACGCCGATCAGCTTGCCCAGCACGCCGGCATAGACGCGCTCGAGATAGTCGTTGGGCAGGGCGACTGTGCTCATGGGGGAACTCCCGGTTGGGGTGGTGGCGCTCAGCCCTTGACCGAGCCGCCGGCCATGCCTTCGATGAAGCGGCGCTGCAGCACCAGGAACAGGACGACGATCGGCAGCACGACGATCAGGGCCGCGGCCATGATCTCGCCCCAGTCGGAGCTGTACTGGCCGGACAGCAGGAAGAACGAGACCACGGCGGTCAGCTTGTCCTGGCGCTGCAGGAAGGTCGTGGCGATCAGGAACTCGTTCCAGGAATAGAGGCCGATGATCAGCGCCACGGTGACGATGCCGGGCGAGACCATCGGCAGCATCACCCGGGTGAAGACCTGCCAGGACGAGGCGCCGTCGACCGTCGCCGCCTCCTCGATCTCGCGCGGCACGGCCTGGAAATAGGTGTGCAGCAGCATGATCGCGAACGGGCTGTAGATCGCGGTGTAGACCAGCGCCACGGCGAAGACGTTGTTGATCAGCCCGAGCTTGGCGAAGCCGAAATACAGCGGGAACAGGAACAGCTGGATCGGCGCCGTGACCGACCCAAGCAGGTAGAAGGTGACCAGCTTCCAGTGCCGGATCTTGCGCCGCGCCAGCGCATAGGCCGCGGCCGATCCGGTGGTGCAGACCAGCAGGATGGTCAGCCCGGTTAGCAGCGCCGAATTGACGAAGGTCTGGCTGAAGCGGGCGTCCTTCCAGGCGCGGGCGAAGTTGTCCCAGCGGATCGTCTGCGGCAGCGCCAGCGGGTTTAGCACGATCTCCGGCGCGGATTTCAGCGCGTTCAGCACCAGCAGCGCGATCGGGAACAGGGCGGTGAACGCGCCGATGCCGAGCACGACATAGCTGACGGTCAGGGTGGTACGGCTTTCGACCAGCCTCACGGTGTGCCGTCCTTCGCCTGCAGGCGAATGTAGAAGTAGGTGGCGACCAGGCCGAAGGCGCTGATCACGAGGGCGGTGGCGGCGGCCTGGCCGACATTCAGGTCGTAGAACGCCTTGCGGTAGGCCAGGGTCGACAGCACCTCGCTGGAGAAGGCCGGCCCGCCCTGGGTCAGGATGTAGACGAAGTCGAACACCAGGAACGACCAGATCACGGTCATGATCATCATCAGGGTGATGGTCGGGCGGATCGCCGGCAGCAGCACGTAGCGCATCATCTGGAAGAACTTCGCGCCCTCCAGCCGCGCCGCCTCGATCTGCTCCTGCGGCACCTGGCGCAGCGCGGCGAAGAAGATGACGCAGAGGAAGCCCCACCAGTGCCACAGGTCGACGGTGGCGACGCCGAACAGGGCCCGCGACGGTTGCGCCAGGGGGTTGGTGATCGGCAGGCCGGTCTTCTGCAGCAGGCCGAACACGCCGGTGACGGGGCTGTAGATCATGCCCTGCCAGATCCGGGCGGTGATCGCCGTGGCGATGATCACCGGCAGGAAATAGACCACCTGGAAGAAGGTGCTGCCGCGCCGCGCCACCAGCAGCATGGCGGCGGCCAAGAGGCCCATGGCGATCGGCACCACCAGGAAGATCCCGGTCCAGATCAGGTTGTTCAGCAGGGCCGACCAGAACACGCCGTCGGCGGCCAGGGCCTCGAAATTGCCCAGGCCGATGAACACCGGCGCCGAGATCCCGTCCCAGCTGAAGAACGCCAGGGCGATGGTCAGCAGCGCCGGCACCAGGATCACGGCGACGTTGATCGCCAGGGTCGGCAGGAGATAGAGCCACATCGCGGCGTGCCCCCGGGTCTCAGCGGGCCGGGACGGCCGGGACCTTGCCCTGCGCCTTCTCCTGCTGGAAGGTCTGGTCCAGCTTCTCCAGGAACTGGGCGGTGGTGATCCGGCCCAGCCACACCTCCTCGACGCCGCTCACCACATAGGTGTCGGTGGCCGGCGGCAGGAATGTCCAGGTGGTGTAACCGTACCGGCCGTCGGCGACCGCGGCCGACAGCGTCTTCATCGTGTCGGTGTAGAGCGGCGACACGGTGTCGGCCATCTTGACCTTGGACAGGTCCTTCAGCGGCGTGTTCCATTCGCCCTGCCAGACTGCGTTGATCTGGCTGTAGAAGTCATCGCTGAACACCCGGTCGATGACGGCGGCCGCGCCATCCGGGTTCTGCGCGGTGGCGGCGATCGAGAAGGTCGAGCCGATGCCCAGCGCGTAGATCGGGGAGGGCACGCCGTCGGCGCTCGGGAAGCCGGCGAAGGCGGGCTCGGGGTTGTTGGCAGGGAAGTATGTGGGCACGTAGGAGAAGTTCCAGGTGCCGGTCGGCGCCATCCCGGCCTGGCCGGTCGCGACCTGGGCGAAGGCCTGCTCGCCGGTCAGCGAGAAGTAGTTCGGCCCGAAATACCCCGCCTGCCACCACTTGTTGAGCGTGTCGATCGACCGGACGAAGGGCTCGGCGGTCCACGGGATCTGGCCGGTCAGCGCCTTGTAGAGATTGTCCGGGCCGGCGATCGAGTTGAACGCGATCGAGACGTACCACTCATTCGCCGGGCGCCAGTCGGCATTGCCGACCGCGAACGGCACGATCCCCTTCGCCTTCATCGCCTCGGCCAGGGTCTCCAGCTCGGCGATCGTCTTCGGCGGCTGCCAGCCATTCTCGTCGAACAGGGTCTTGTTGTAGAACAGGCCCAGCGTCTCATAGGTCTTCGGCAGGGCGTACAGCTTGCCGTTGTACCGGCCGAGATCGAGGAAGACCGGCAGCAGGCGGTCGTTCCAGCCCAGCTTGGCGGCATAGTCGTCGAGCGGCAGCAGCTGCCCGGCCTGGGCCATCGCGGCGACATAGCTGGGGCCGGCGGTGAAGACGATGTCCGGCGCGGCGCCGGACAGCAGCGCCACGCGCAGCTGCTTGTCCAGCTCCGCCCCCCGGAAGTCGATCGAGAGCTCCTGGTCCGGATGGGCGGCGTTGAACGGGTCGACCAGCAGCGCCTGCAGTTGGTCACGGTTCTGCGGGGTGGCGGTCTCGTACCACCAGGAGATCGGCTTGCGGTCCTGGGCCGGCGCCGGCGCGGCAGTCAGCGCGGCGGCGAGAAAACCGGTCGCCATGGCGAGACATTTCAGATTCGACATGTGCTCCTCCCTGGAATTCTTGGCCTGGTTGGCTCTACCTCACGTGGATGCGCGCTCGATCAGGCGGAACGGCATCGACCGGCTGATGCCCGGCGTCCCGGTGCCCTGTCGCAGCCGGTCGAGCAGCACCTCGGCCGCGGCGGTGCCGAGCTCGTACTGGAATTGCGAGACGGTGGTCAGCGCCGGCGTGACATGGCGCGCGGCGAAGATGTCGTCGAAGCCGGCCACGGCGAGATCGCCGGGGATGGACAATCCTGCTTCCCGCGCGGCCGTCATGGTGCCGATCGCCATCAGGTCGTTGGCGGCGAAGATGGCGTCCGGCCGCTCCGACATCCCCAGCAGGCTGCGGGCGGCGCGGTAGCCGCCCTCCTCGGTGAACTCCTGGTCGGCCACGATGATCGGGGTGCCGCCGGCCGCGGCCAGCGCGGATTCATAGCCGTGGCGGCGGCCGTCCTGCGGGCCGCCGATGCCGGCGACCATGGCGATGCGGCGATAGCCGCGCCCCAGCAGGTAGCGGGTGACCTCGGCCGCCGCGGCGGCGTTGTCGACATAGAGGTTGTCGACCGGCAGCCAGCCGCCCGATTTCGGCCTGGATTCGATGCGGACCACGCCGATCTCGGCATCGGTCAGCGGCTTGAACTCGGTCGCCCGCAGCGTGAAGAACACGCCGACCACACCGTCGACCCGCCCCTCGAGGCACCATTGGATGAAGCGCTGCTCGCGATCGGCCGCGCCGTCGGTGTTGATGGTGATGACATCGTAGCCGGCGTCGTCGGCGACCGCCTGCAGCCCGCGCAGCAGCGACGGGTAGAACGGGTTGGCGATGTCCGGGACGACGCAGGCGATGGTCATGGTCCGATTGGTCTTCAGCGCCTGGGCCCAGCGGTTGGGCACGTAGCCGAGCTCGCGCACCGCCTTCTGCACCCGCTCCCAGGTCTCGGTCGGGATCGACGGCGACGACGCCCCGCTCAGCACCATCGAGACGGTGGCCTGGGACACGCCGGCCTGTCGGGCGACGTCGCGCTGGGTCACGCGCCTGGATCTCGGAGCATCCATGGAAGGCTTTCTGATACGTATCAGTGATACGTATCAGAAAGCCGCGCAAGGCGTCAATCGTCGATCCGTATCCGCCTTCGGGACGCTGCAGACATTCCCGCTGTTGGCGCCCTTCAGCCGGCCCCGGCATGCCGGGAAGGGCGGAAAGCGGTCACTGGTGCCTGCTTAGCCACCAAACGCCTCAAGAGGCCGCTGCGGGCGTGGCGCGAAGCGGCTGCCGGTCGGCGAGTCGGGTCATGACGAGTTCGTCGGCCATTCGACGCCGCGCAACCTGAATGGCAGAACCTATCCCGCGGGATAGCTCGCCCTCTCCCTCGACCCAATCGACCGCAAACACGCCTCGACGTAGCGTCGTCGATGCCGTGTGTAAGGCGATCAGCAGGAGACAGACATGAGCCCGGACAGCATCTCACACCCCGGTGGATCGGGGCCCGACGAGTTGGTTCCGTCGCGCTACGCGCTGCGGATCGGCGAGATTGACGTGCTGGTGGTCAGCGATGGGGTGCTGCCACTGCCGACCGCGATGTTGGCCCACAACGTCGAGCCGGCCGTCCGGGCGGCCTGGCTGAAGGACATGTTCCTGCCGCCGGACGCTCTCGATTGGGCGCTGAACGTGGTCGTGGTGCGCAGCGGCGACCAGACCATCCTCGTCGACGCCGGGCTGGGGTCCGACCCGGACCTGCACTTGCCGCGGGCCGGGCAGTTGATCAAGCGGCTGGAGGCCGCCGGCATCGATCTCGCCTCCGTGACCGATGTGGTGCTGACCCACATGCACATGGACCACGTTGGCGGGCTGCTCGTCGACGGGGTGAAGGACCGGCTGCGTCCGGACCTGCGGATCCACGTGGCGGCCGCCGAGCTCGAATTCTGGGCGAAGCCCGATTTCTCCCACGTCTCCATGCCGCCGGGGTTCCCGGACGCGCTTCGGTCGGCCGCCAAGCGGTTCATGCAAGAGTACCGCAGCCATCTGCGGCCGTTCGATCAGGAGCACGAGGTGGCGCCGGGGGTGGTCGTCCAGCGCACCGGCGGCCACACCCCCGGGCACAGCGTGGTCCGCGTGGCGTCCGGCGGCGAAGGGCTGACCTTCGCCGGGGACCTCGTGTTCACGGTCGGGTTCGAGCACCCCGGGTGGTACAACGGCTTCGAACATGACCCCGAGGAGGCGGCCCGCGTCCGGGTCCGTCTGTTGCGGGAGCTGGCGGCGACCGGCGAGTTGCTGGTGGCCACGCATCTGCCGTTCCCGTCCATCGGCCGGGTGGCGGTCACCGGCGACGCCTTTCGGTGGGTACCGACCTTCTGGGATTACTGACCGCTTGTCGGGCTGGGGCCGAACCAGACGACCGCATGCGTTTGAACAACTGGTCGATCGCTGCCTCGTTACGACACCGCCGGTATCTTCGCCGGCTTAGGCTTCGGCTCCTCGCCCGCGAGCAGCTCGATCTTCTCGCGCCCGCGCCGCACCGGCTTGTGCTCCGGCAGCACGCCGGTGCAGGGGCTTTGGTCGGGATCGATCCGGCATTTTCAAGCGGCCCGTCATGGGCGGTCTGCAGGGGTCCCCACGCCGCTTTGCTTTTCGGCCGCAACCCTCTGATCGACCATTGCCCGGTTTTTGGGACGTCGGCGCGACGGCTGGTCTTGGCGCGCTCCGGCCCATCGCCCAGGCGAGGCAGGGTCTCCGAACCCGACCAGTGTGGAGTTCAAGGTCGTCCGGGATGACTCTCATCCACTGATCGGCCCATGCCGGCAATGTCCTCCGCCAGGCTGTGCAGCTGCCGGTCCAATTCCGCCGCCAGCACCTGGATGTGCGGCGCAGTGGCGCGGTCGCGGTGGACGAACAGCCCGATCTCGCTGCCGGCCAGCCCCGGCTCCGTCAGCGGCACGCAGACCAGCTCGCCGCGCCGCAGCTCGTCGACGAAGCCGGTCGGGGTGAAGAAGCCGATGCCGAGGCCGGAGCGCATCGCCGCCTTCATCACGGTCAGCGAGTTCGACAGGATGCGGGCGCTGAACTGGGCACCGCTGTGGATGAACTCGCTCTCCGACACCGCGTCGAGCAGCCAGGGGTCGTTCAGCATCACCACCGGATAGTCGGCGCATTGCGTCAGGGTGACGCCTTCGGCCGAGGCCAGCGGATGGTCCGGCCGCATGATCGCGCCCAGCGCCGTGCGCAGCCGGGCGGTCAGCTCATAGCTGCGCTGGCGCCGGTCGATGAACAGCAGCGCCAGGTCGGGCCGGCCGGCCCGCATCTCCTCGACATGCTCGGCCGGGTCGGCGTCGATGACGCGGAAGGAGATGTGCGGGTGCTGCACCGCCACCGCCTCGATCGCCCGCGGCACCACCCGCACCAGCAGCGACGGGATCGCCACCACCCGCACCTCGCCATGCAGGTCGCCGGACAGGGCGGCGATGTCGGTGCAGGTGCGCTGCCACTCCGCCAGCGTGTGCCGGGCGTGGCGCAGCAGGTGCTCGCCGGCCGGGGTCAGGCGCACGCCGTTGCCGCGCCGCTCGAACAGCGCCGTGCCGATCTCCGCCTCCAGCTTCAGGATCTGCCGGTTGACGGCGGAGGAGGCGACGTTCAGCGCCTCCGCCGCCCGCCGGATCGAGCCCAGCCGCGCGACATGGTCGAGATAGCGCAGCACCACCGCATGCATGGCGATCCACCCCCGGACATCTGTCCCGGGTGATGCCGAAAAGGCATCACCTCGCGCGAAATTATATTCTTCCGGCGCCCGCCGTGGCACCCCTAAAGTCGTTGATCCGAGCGCGGACGCGTCGCCCCAGGAAGCCACGACGAGCGACACCGCAAGAGCCGCTTCGGCAGGGAAGCTCCGGGTCCAACGCGACCCCGAAACAGGAGATGGCTTCATGGCGTTGACGCTCTCCGCCAGCCGGCGGCACGTGCTCAAGACCGGCATGGCGCTGGCCGGCGGGCTGGCCTGCCCGACGGTGATCCCCGGCCTGGCCCGGGCCGCGACCGGCACCCGACCCATCAACATGCAGCTCGGCTGGCTGGCCAACGACAACCAGCTGGGCGAAATCGTGGCCAAGCGCCTCGGCTATTTCGACGAGGAGAAGATCGACTTCGCGATCCAGCCGGGCGGGCCCAGCATCGACGGCGTCGCCATCGTCGCCTCCGGCCGGTTCGAGATCGGCCAGGTCTCCTCCAGCCCCTCGCTGCTGCAGGCGGCGTCGCAGGGCATCCCGGTGAAATGCTTCGCCGTCGGGGCGCAGCAGCACCCCTACAGCTACTTCTCGCTGCCGGCGGCGCCGATCCGGTCGCCGCAGGACATGGTCGGCAAAAAGGTCGGGGTGCAGGCCACCGGCCGGATCCTGCTGTCGGCCCTGCTGCGCAAGCACGGCATCGCCGAAAGCGACGTCGAGGTCGTGGTCATCGGCGCCGACATGTCGCCGCTGCTGACCGGCCAGGTCGACTGCATCACCGGGTGGGAGACCAACCGCACCGCGCTCAAGGTGCTGGGGCCCGACATGATCACCATGCGGCTGTGGGACCAGGGCGTGCGGCTCTACGCCATGCCCTATTACGCCACCGCCGAGACCATCGAGGGCCAGGGCGACCTGCTGGCCGGCTTCCTGCGCGCCGCCGGCCGCGGCTGGCAATATGCGCGGGAGAATCCGGAGCAGGCGGTCGACCTGTTCCTGCAGGAATACCCCGACGCGGTGCGCGAGGACGAGCTGGCGGCCTGCAAGACCCTGCTCGACTACGTCTTCACCGAGAAGACCCGGCAGGATGGCTGGGGCTGCTTCGACCCCGCGGTGTGGCAGGAGCAGATCGACCTCTATGCCGGGCTCGACCAGTTCTCCGCCGGCACGCCTTCGATCGACGCGGTGATGAGCACGGCGGTGCTCGACGCCACCCGCGGCAACCGCCCGAAGATCGGCTGAGGGGAGGCGCGTCCATGCCCGCCATCGCCCTGGACCGCGCGGTCCGCGTCGAGCCGCCCGCCGCCGCCCCGGCCGCGGAGCCCGCCATCCGCCTGGACCGGGTGACGGTCCGCTTCACCACCGAACGCGGCACCGTGACCGCGCTGGAGGGCATCGACCTGGCGGTCCGGCCCGGCGGCTTCGTCACCCTGCTGGGCCCGTCCGGCTGCGGCAAGTCCACCCTGCTGCGGGTGGTGGCCGACCTGATCCCGCCGACCAGCGGCGCCGTCCGCGTGCTCGGCGGCAGCGCCTCGGCGGCGCGCGAGCGGCGCGACATCGGCTTCGTGTTCCAGGACCCGGCCCTCTTGCCCTGGCGCACGGCGCTGCAGAATGTCGAGCTGCCGCTCGAGGTCGGCCGCGCCCGCCCGGGCAAGCGCAGCCCGCGCGAGCTCTTGGAGCTGGTCGGGCTGGGCGGCTGGGAGAACGCCTTCCCGCACGAGCTGTCGGGCGGCATGCGCCAGCGCGTCTCGATCGCCCGGGCGCTGGCCAACGACCCGAAGCTGCTGCTGATGGACGAGCCCTTCGGCGCGCTCGACGAGATCACCCGCGACCGGCTGAACGAGGAGCTGCTGCGGGTGTGGGAGGAGACGGGCACGACCATCCTGTTCGTCACCCATTCGATCTACGAGGCCGCCTTCCTGGGACAGGAGGTGCTGCTGCTGGCCGCCCGGCCCGGCCGGGTGCGCGAGCTGGTGCCGGTCGACCTGCCGTCGCCGCGCCGCATCCCGGTGCGCGAGACCCGCGAATTCGTCGACCTCGCCGCCCGGCTGCGGCGCGTGCTGGAGGCCTGCTGATGGTCGCGCCCGCCACCGACACCCTGCCGATGAGCGGCGCCTTCGCCGAGGACGCCGAGGCCCAGGCCGCCTTCGCCGGGACACAGCGCTTCCTGGCCTGGCGCCGGCGCCTGCTGCCGGTCCTGGCCGTGGCCGTGATCCTGGTGCTGTGGGAGATCGCGGTGCCGCTGCTCGGCATCAAGCCCTTCATCGCCCCGGCGCCCAGCGCGGTGGCCAAGGTGCTGGTCGCCAAATCCGGCATGCTGCTGTCGAACCTGCTGCCGACCGCGATCGAGGCGGTGCTGGGCTTCCTGCTCGGCAACGCCGCGGCGATCCTGATCGCCATCGCCTTCGTCTGGAAGCGGACGCTGGAGGAGGCGTTCTTCCCGGTGGCGGTGATGGTCAACACCATCCCGGTGGTGGCCAAGGCGCCGATCCTGGTGCTGCTGCTGGGCAACGGCATGGAGCCGAAGATCGCCATCGCCGCGCTGATCTGCTTCTTCCCGACCCTGGTCAACATGACCCGCGGCCTGCGCGACGTCAGCCCGCAGCAGCTGGAACTGATGCGCATCCTGTCGGCCTCGCCGCGCGAGGTGTTCGTCAAGCTGCGCCTGAAGAACGCGCTGCCCTATCTGTTCTCGGCCCTGAAGATCGCGGCCTCGACCGCGGTGATCGGCGCCATCGTCGGCGAATGGATCGGCTCCACCAAGGGCATCGGCGCGCTGATCATCCAGGCGACCTACAATTTCGACTCCCCGCTGCTCTACGCCACCATCGTTGTCGGCTCGGTGTTCTCGGCCACCTTCTTCGGCGTGATCAGCTGGGCCGAGCACCGCTTCCTGAAATGGAACGTCCGCGCGGCCTGACGCGCGCCCCAACGCCCGACCTCATTCCGGAGCCCGCGAGCATGGCCACGTTCTCTGACACCATTGTCGAACCCGAAGGCCGGATCCCGGTCGCGGCGCGCGCCGATCTCGTCGTCGTCGGCGGCGGGCCGGCCGGCATCTCCGCCGCCGTGGCCGGCGCCCGCAACGGCCTGTCGGTGATCCTGCTGGAACGCTACGCCTATCTCGGCGGCCTGGCCTCGGGCGGCATGGTGCTGGTGCTCGACGACATGAGCAACGGCGCCGAGATCAGCGTCCGTGGCCTGTGCGGCGAGATGATCGACCGGATGGAGCGGATCGGCCTGTGCGTCGCCCCGCCGGAGGCCGACCGCCGCTCGGACCCGGCGATGTGGCGGAAATGGTCGCGCTGGGGCGTGTTCGACTTCCACTCCCACATCAAGCCGCAGCCGATCTGCTATGCCGCCGCCTTCGACCCGGACGGCTACAAGCGCGTCGCCAACGACCTGGTGCGCGAGGCCGGGGTCAAGCTGCGCCTGCACAGCTGGTTCTCGCGCGCCATCGTCGAGGAGGACCGCATCACCGGCGTGATCTGCGACAGCAAGGAAGGCCGCCAAGCGATCATGGGGTCGGTGGTGATCGACGCCACCGGCGACCTCGACGTCGCCGCCTCGGCCGGCGCGCCCTTCATCCATGGCGCCTTCATCGTCACCACCGTGTTCCGCCTCGGCGGCGTCGACACCGTGGCGGCCGAGCGCTTCGAATATGAGGAGCCGGAGGCTTTCGCCGCGCTGGACCGCGAGGCCAAGCGGATCATGGGCGGGTCCTGGGACAAGTGGTGGCTGAAGACGCCGCTGGCCGGCGTGGTCTGGTGCAACTGCCCGCACATGGCCGGCTTCGACGGGCTGAAGGTCGACGACCTGACCCGCGCCGACTTCCAGGGCCGCGACCGGATCGCCGCGCTGGTCGCCTATGCCCGGGAGAAGATGCCGGGCTTCGAGAACGCCTTCGTGGTCGATGTGGCGCCGCAGGTCGGCGTGCGCCAGAGCCGCCTCCTGGACGGTGTCCATGTCGTGTCGAAGGAGGACGTGACCCAGCGCCGTCACTTCGCCGACAGCATCGCCCGCGGCCGCGACTACTACACGCCCTACCGGTCGCTGCTGCCCCGCGACGTGTCGCAGCTGCTGGTGGCCGGCCGGCACTACTCCGCCACCTCGGCCGCGCAGCGCATCTCGCGCGAGATCCCGCCCTGCATGGCGATGGGCGAGGCCGCGGGCGTGGCGGCGGCGCTGGCGGTGCAGGCCGGCGTCGGCGTCGACCGGGTGGACGTGGCCCGGCTGCAGGCTACGCTGCGGGCCCAGGGGGCCGATCCGGGCGACCGGCCGGCGGCCAATGCGCAGGTGGCGGAAGCCGCGGAATAGAGGGACGCAGCATGCAAAGCGACGGGATCCAGCCGCTGTCCGGCATCCGGGTGATCGACTTCTCCCAGGTCATGCTCGGCCCCAGCGCCACCCAGGTGCTGGCCGATTACGGCGCCGACGTGATCAAGATCGAGCGGCCGGGCGCCGGCGACCTGTCGCGCAGCTCGATCCCGGACGACCCGGACGGGCCGAACAACCCGGTGTTCCGCAGCCTGAACCGCAACAAGCGGTCGATCGCGCTGGACCTGCGCAACGATGCCGGCAAGCAGGTGGTCTACGAGCTGGTGCGCGGCGCCGACATCGTGGTCAACAACTTCCGCGCCGGGGTGATGGAGCGGATGGGCTTCGGCTATGCCCGGCTGGCGGAGATCAACCCGCGCATCATCTGCGCCTTCGGCTCCGGCTTCGGCCAGGCCGGGCCGCTGGCCTACAAGGGCGGCCAGGACATCCTGGCCCAGGCCCTGTCCGGCGTGATGATGCGCAAATGCAACGACGACGAGCCGCTGACCATCTACGCCACGTCGCTGTGCGACTACTCCGCCGGCATGCATCTGGTGCAGGCGATCCTGCTGGCCCTGCTGCAGCGGGAGAAGACCGGCCGCGGCCAGCAGGTCTCGGTGTCGCTGTTCGAATCCATGCTCGCCATGCAGATGCAGGAAGCGGCGATGTGGCTGCAGCGCGGCCGCGACTTCAGCTGGGGCGCCTATCCGCTGACCGGCGCGTTTCCCACCATCGACGGCGCCGTCGTCCTGGTCGGCGCCTTCAAGGCCAACCCGCTGCGCGACATCTGCGCCGCGCTGGGCCTGCCCGACCTGTCGGCCGATCCGCGCACCGCCGACTTCGCCGGCCAGGTGCAGCACAAGGCCGAGCTGCAGGCGCTGTTCCGCGAGCGCTTCGCGACCAATACGACGGAGCACTGGCTGGCCAAGCTGGACGAGCAGGATCTGCTCTGCGCCCCGGTGCTGACGCTGTCCGACGCGCTGGTGCATGAGCAGACCAAGGCCAATGGCAGTGTGGTGTCGCATGAGCCGGGCGACCCGCTGGCGCTGATCGGCTCGCCGCTGACCATGGACCCGTCGGCCTTCCGCATCCGCCACGCCCCGCCGGCGCTGGGCGCCGACGGCGACGCCGTGCTGGCCGAAGCCGGCTTCCCGGCGTCGCGGATCCGGGCGCTGCGCGAGGCGGGGGTGCTGTCATGACGGCGCGCTTCACGGTCGAGGGCGAGATCGCCCGCGTCACCCTCGACCGGCCCGACCGGATGAACGCGGTCGACCGGGCGACCGAGCAGGAGCTGATCCGCATCTGGGAGGCGATCGAGCAGGATCGCACCATCCGCGCCGTGGTGCTGACCGGTGCCGGCGACCGCGCCTTCTGCACCGGCGCCGACATGAAGGACGGGTCGGGCGTCAGTGGGCTGGAGTACTGGGCCGCGCCGCGGCCGGGCGGCTTCGGCGGCATCGCCCTGCGCGAGACGCTGGACATCCCGGTGATCGCCCGGGTCAACGGCCATGCCCTCGGCGGCGGCATGGAGATGGTGCTGGGCTGCGACATCGTCGTGGCCTCGTCCGGCGCCAGCTTCGGCCTGCCGGAGCCGCGCGTCGGCCGGCTGGCGCTGGACGGCGGCATCGCCCTGCTGCCGCGGCGGCTGAGCCATGTCCAGGCCATGGGCCTGCTGCTGACCGGCCGCCGCATCGGCGCCGAGGAGGCGCTGCGGCTGGGCCTGGTCAACGAGGTGGCGGCGCCGGTGGGGCTGGATGCGGCGGTCGACCGCTGGGTCGCCGAGATCCTGGCCTGCGCGCCGCTGTCGGTGCGGGCGATCAAGCAGATGGTGCGGGCCGGTGCCGGCCTGACCGCCGCCCAGGCCCAGGCACTGCGCCTGCCGGCGCTGGTCGAGGCGCTGCGATCGGCGGACCAGGAGGAGGGCATGCGCGCCTTCCAGGAAAAGCGCCCGCCGCGCTGGCACGGGCGCTGAGGGGCGCGTCATGACCCACATCATCGCCTCGGCCTGCATCGACGTGAAGGACGGCGCCTGCCAGAAGGTCTGCCCGGTCGACAGCATCTATGAGGGCGGGCGGATGATGTACATCCACCCCGAGGAATGCATCGACTGCGGCATCTGCCTGTCGGTCTGCCCGGTGCAGGCGATCTTCGCCGATGACGAGCTGCCGGCGGTGGAGGAGGGGTTCCGCGCCGCCAACGCCGAGTTCTTCGGCCCCGCCGTGACCGGCTGGGGCGCCCCCGGCGGCGCCGATGCGAAGCATGTCAGCACCCTGGATCATCCGGCGGTCGCAGCCCGTCGCCGCGGCGCAGAACAGGAAGCGCCGGCTAGCGGCGGAACGCGAACAGCGCCTCGTCCGGATCCGGCAGGCCGATGATCGCGCGCGAGATGATCTGTGCGGCGATGGCGCTGAAGGTGAAGCCGTTCCCGCCATAGCCGAGCACGGCATGGCATCGATCCAGCCCCGGGATCCGGCCGATCGTCGGCAGGCCCGTGCGGCTCTGGCCGAAGCTGCCGGCCCAGCGATACTCGGGTGCCGGATCGAGCGCCGGCCACATCGCGCCGATCCGCCGCGCGATGGCCCGGCTCTTCTTCGGAATCTCGGCATCGCGCTGGTCGTCATCGGCGAAAGGGCCGTCCCCACCGCCGGCGATCACCCGGCCGTCCGGCGTGGTCCGGGCGTAGAAATAGGGCTCGCTGGCCTCCCAGACCAGGGCTCTGCTCGGCCAAGGCGGGGCCGCCTGCGGCGCCGTGGCGATCGCCCAGGTGGAGTGGATCTCGCTGCCGTCATCGGGAACGAAGGGCAGCAGCTCGTAGCCGGTGGCGAACACCGCGTGGCCGGCCCTGATGCGGATCCCGTCGGCCATGGTGATGGTGACGCCCCGGCGGGTCTGCCTGACCTCCCTGGCCTCCGCCGGCGCATGCAGCGCCGCGCCACGGGCAAGAGCGGAGCGCCACAGGCCGCCCACGAGCCGCAGGGGATCGGCCTCCGCACTGCCGGCGGTGAGAATGGCGCCCCGGCCCTGCAGCGCGGCCAGGCTCTCGAGCTCGTCTCCCTCGATGAAGCGGCAGCGCAGGCCGATCCGCTGCCGCGCTTCGCATTCCCGCCGCAGCGCCTCGAGGCCGAGCAGGTTGCCGGGAAGATAGATCGAGGGCCGCGCCTGGAGGTTCGCACGCAGGCCGAGGTCGCGGACCCGGTTGCGGAGCTCGGCCACGGCCAGGGCGGACCGCCAATACGCCCGCGCCGCCCGGGCCCATCCGACCTCGTCGGCAAGCCGGGTCAGCGGCCGGTCGATCTCGGTGGCCAGGAGGGCGGTGCTGGCCGCCGAGGAGCCGCGCCCGAACTCGCGGCGGTCGATGGCGATGACCGTCAGCCCCGCCTGCAGCAGCGCGTCCGCGACCAGGGCGCCGGACACGCCGCCGCCGACGATGGCGACATCCGCCGAGCGGTCGCCGTCGAGCGGCGAGGAGGGGATCCGCGGCATGCCGCGGGACGCCCATACCGGCTGGCCGGAGCGGAGATCGAGATGACGGGGCATCGGCTATGCCGTGGCGTCGGTGGCGATCGCGCGATCGCCGAGGGCGGCAGAGATCAGGCGATACTTGACCCGGGCGTTGGTCATGTCGCGGAAGTAGTTGACCAGGTCGCCCCATGGGTCGTTGACCCGGTTCAGTCCCGAAATGAACGCGACGACCGTCCCGACCTCGGTCTCGCCGCGGACGACGAACCATCCCCCGACGAACAGGATGCCGATGACCCCGAGCTGGTGCAGCAGGTTCATCAGGAAGTTCATGCTGAACTTCCGCCGGTAGATCTGCATGTTGAGGCGATAGATGTCGCCGACCTGCCGCCGATAGCGGCCGGTCTGCCGCGGGCCTCGCCGCTCGGCGGCCTCGTCGACGATCTCGACGCTGAGGCCCCGCAGAACCTTGATCCGCTGCTCGGTGCGCTGGTTGATCGCCCGTTGCAGGAACGGGATGAACAGGAACTGCGGCAGGAACAGCACGGCGGCGACGGCGGCCATCCAGGGCTGCAGCACCACCATGTACCCGAACACGGCGATCAGCAGCCCGCCGTTCAGCACCGCCTCCGAGACGCTGGCGCCGATGAAGCCGCCCACGGCTTCGACCTCCGATACGATGATCGAGATGTCGATGCCTTCCTTGCGGGCGTCCGGCTCGCCAGTCCTGCCATCGGGGCCGGATGGGCTCAACTGCAGCCGCAGCCGCCGGTTGGCGGCCTCGGTCACCGATCCCCGGTAGACATTCAGGAGGAGCTTGAGCCCGCCCTGGGCCAGCACGACGCCGACATACAGCAGGGACAGGAGGACCAGCTGCTCGAGGGCATGCTTCTCCAGCGCGCCATTGACGATCCGCCGCTGCAGCTCCAGCGGGGCGAGGTCGAGCAGGAAGACCATGACGGCAAGCAGCGACAGCAGGATCTGATCCCGCGCGCTGACCCGCCAGATGTAGCGGAAGAGGCCCTGAGGCATGGTCGTCCGCGATGCCGGGTCCGGGAACCGCCTCGGCCGGGGCCGAGGCGGTTGGTGTCCTCAGATGCGATCGTCGCGCAGATGGCCGCCGAGCGATGCGCTGACCGCGGCGATGAAGGCGCCGATCAGCAGCGCCAGGAAGGCGGCGAAGGCGGTCGACAGCCCGGCCTTGCGGGCGGCGTCCGCCGCCTCGCGCGCCTTGACGATGGCGGCGTCGACCTGCGCCGTCATCTCATCAACCCGCTTCTCCGCGTCGGCCTGGCCGAGGCCGGTGCGCTGCGCCACGAGCTGGGCCAGATAGCTCTTATCGGCCGCGGGCAGGCTGCCGGCCGCGGCAGCGTTGGCCAGGATGCGCGCCACCTCCTGCCGCGGATCGGTGTTGCCGGCCGCCGGTGCCTGGGCGTTCGGCGCGGGCCGGAACAGCAGGTCGATGGCGTAGCCGGTCGGGTCGGCGGGCGCCGCTGCCGGGGCTGCCGCCGTCGCGCCCTGCGCCGCCCCGGACGCGACCGTCGCCGTGGCCTGGACGCCGGTCGACGCCGCGCCGTAGGTCACGACACCCAGGATCAGGACCACGAGCAGGGTGGAGACGCACCAGGCGAGAAAGCCGTGGGCGGTGTCACGGAAGGCGACCTCGTCGGTGTGCAGGCTGGTCCAGCGCGTCCGCAGCCGCCCGGTGACATAGCCGCCGAGGGCGGAGGCCACCCACTGGATGACGACCAGTCCGATCGCGGTGGTGACCGCGAAGGTCGTGGCGCCGGCGCCCGAGCCGGGCCACGGCGAGACGATGGACAGGCCGAAGCCCGTGCCCAGGACCATCAGCGCCAGGGTGACCGTGGCGGCGACGGCCGCGCCGGCGAAGATGGCGCCCCAGGACACACCGGACGCCGCGGTCTCCGCCGCCGGGACGATGGCGCGCGTTTCAGAATACTCGGAATAGGTGCCGACCATGTCGTCCTCCGTCAGCGGAACAGCAGCAGGATGAGGATGATCACCGGGATCGGGACCCCGAGAAGCCAGAGAAGAATGCCGCGACCCATATCGGCCTCCTGAAGCAGAATCGCTGAGTCTGCGAATGGACGGCCGGCCGCCTCCGTTCCGCTCGGCCGCAAATTCTTTCCTGGACGCCGACAGCAGGCCGGACCGGCGTGAGCGCCGATCCTGGCCCAATTCCTGCCGATGGCATCTTGTATCTGGCTGAGCAACTTGGTGTCGGGGCCGAAGAGCTAGACGGATACGATTGCTCCAGTCGTACAGCTCGCCGCCATTGCGGGGAGGTTTTTTGATGGGTTGACTTGGAGTGCGCTCTGGTGAGCCGATCAACGCATTCTGCTCATGGCCTTCTCCCTTCGGCGGGCGATGAAAGGAATGTTCAATATCTTGGAGCGAGGCCATCGAGCAGGAAGTCGAGGCCTTTCCTGAAAGCGCCGTCCCAGTCGTTATCCAACAGCAGACGAGAGCGTTCGATTGCCGGGTAGCGTTCGCTGAGACGTGTAAGGCGCTGCTGCGCGGCGGCCCTGTCGTCGTCCGAAAGGTCGAAGCTCGCCCGGGTGATGGTGGCGCCCATCACATAGTTCCAGAGCGACCATATCGCGACGTTCAGATCTGCGTCCGCTACACCGGCTCTGGACAAGGTCTTGCTCAGCAGTTCCAGGCGACTGAGGATGTTCGGGCCGAGCGCCCGGCGCGGCAGCAGTGATGCCGACCACGGATGGCGCAGCATGCTGGCGCGCCAGTCTTCGAGCATATGAACCACTTCCCCGCGCCAGTCTTGAGACTCAACGATTTGCGGCGGTCCGCGATATTCGAGCACCGAGTCGAGCGCCAGATCAAAGACCTCCTCTTTGTTGTCGACGTGCCAATATAGGCTCATCGCGCCCGAGCCGAGGCGATCGGCCAGCCGACGCATCGTCAATCCGTCGACTCCCTGGGCGTCCAGCAGCTCTACCGCGGTCGCCACGATACGTTGCAGAGAGAGAGGCGGTTCACTGCACGGCTCCTGCACGGACTGGAGTGACACAGTTATCCGTTGAGACCGTTTGCTCCGGGCGCCGCTGCGTTTGGCTGCCATCCATCTTCCTCGCAGATCAGAACGTCGATCTAGGCCGGCAATGCGACGAATGTCGATCCTGAACGATTGACTCGTACGGCGTACGATGTGATAAATCGTACGCCGTACGAGTCAATCATATAGGCGATGGGTTAAAGTTCAATCCTGCCGGCCGAGAGGGTACGTTGCTCGCAGTCCTCAGAAGCCAAAAGAAAATCAATCCTCAGAGCCAAGAGAAAATCATGCCACGCGCAATCAAGCACCTGCTTATCGGAGGATTAATCATCATGACCATGGGAGTTTCCACTGCGACGACAGCGAATGAGACTGATCTCAAGCTGACCATCGTCAATCCAAAAAACCTCTACGACCCGTCGCCGAATGGCTACAGCACGGCCGTGATCGTGCCCCCGGGAGCCCGGGTTGCCTACATCTCCGGACAGGGCGGCCAAGACGGCACGGGAGCCTTGTCGCCCGACTTCGCTGTCCAGGTTAAGCAGGCCTACGCGAATCTGCGCACCGCCCTCGATGCGCTCGGTGCCAGGCCGGATCAGGTCGCCAAGCTCACGGTCTTCGTGGTCGATCACGATATGTCCAAGCTTGGGGTGTTGACCAAGAACGTCAAGGAAATGTTCGGCGAGGCACTGCCGGCGCAGACTCTGATTCCCGTTCCAAAGCTTGCAATTGACCCCATGCTCTTCGAGGTGGAAGCCGTCGTCATTCTGGAATAGTGGTGCCGGTCGCCCTTAGCGTGTCCGATGTCGAAAATTTCCTGACTTTCCGGTCCGGACGCGGCAAGCTGAAATTGCTCGGTAATTCTCGTCGCAAATGACAGACGCAAAGTCTAGCCATTGAATGGGACTTTTCCGACAGTTCTGCAGCCATGTCACGTTTGGGTACACCCCAGAGTGATGCTCGGAATTGACATTTGAGACATGTCACAAAAGGGTGGATTCGCCAGCAATGTGACGATGTAGGGACAAAGCCACCCCAATGTGACGGATTTTACCCTTGGCCCGTATCGGATATGCCCGCGTCAGCACGACAGACCAGGATCTCGACATCCAAGTCGGGCACCTGAAAGCGGCTGGCTGTGAGATCGTCCGTTCCGAAACCGGGTCGGGAGTATCGCGAAACGGGCGCACCGAACGGTAGGTGCCACGTCTGTTCTGCGCGTTGGCCAGAATCACAGCTTCGGGCCGATCAGGCCGGCAATGGCCGCCGCGTGCCGGCTATCGCCGTTGACGCCTGATGAAGTCGAGCATGAGCGGCGCGGCCGCGGCCGCATGCGTCTCGAGCAGGAGGTGGCCGGCGTCGAAAAGGTGGGCTTCCATCCTCGGCAGGGCCCGCATCCATGACAGGGTCTCGGCAAGATCGAAGAATGCATCGTGCCGTCCCCAGAGCATCAGGGAAGGCGGCTGCCAGTGCGCGAGATACTCGGCGATGGCGTCGAACCGGGCGGCATAGTGGGGGTAGTCGGCGACGAGCGCTCGCTGTGTGTCCATCCGGCCCGGCAGGCACATCACCCGCCAGTCCTCCTCCCAGCGTTCGGCCGGAATCCGCGCGGCCACGTCCGGCGGGACATCGGCGACATACTGGTCGCGTGTGCCCTCGAATGTCAGATGCGCGGTCGCCGCCGCCTCGTTTTCCGGGCTCGGCTGCGACCAGTAGGCCAAGGTCCCGGCCCATTGCGGCCCGAACCCCGATCGATGGGCGTTGGCGTTCTGGATGATCAGCCCCAGAACTTGGTCCGGCGCCTGCATGGCGATGTGGAAGCCCACCGGGGCGCCGTAATCATGCAGGTAGACATGGCGCGGCCCGACCGCGAGCCGGTCCAGCAGCTCCGTGATCGCCCGACCGAAGGCCGGAAACGAGACCTCCGGCAGGACGTCGGACTCGCCGAAGCCGGGCAGGTCGGGCGCGATCACATAGGCGGCCTGCGACAGCTCGGGCACGACCTCCCGAAAGCCTCGCGCGGAGTTCGGAAATCCGTGCAGGAGCAGCACGGCGGGCCTGG
This sequence comes from Inquilinus sp. CA228, assembly GCF_052078665.1. NCBI lineage: Bacteria > Pseudomonadati > Pseudomonadota > Alphaproteobacteria > Rhodospirillales > Rhodospirillaceae > Inquilinus > Inquilinus sp. CA228. Next base: position 57,254 of record NZ_JBQJIK010000004.1, read on the forward strand.
ACGCGTCACCTGCCGTGATGAAGGACAACTCCGTGCCGCCGGACAGACGAAGTCGTTGCCGGGTCGCCGGGCGCATGTCCCGCCTCCTCTCCTCGGTCGTCCGATCTCTCGCAATGTCAGAGATAGTCTGACCGGCGACGGGAGCAACCAGCCGGGGCGGCACCCCGGCCGCGCCGTCACCTGATCCGGCGTTCAGAGCTCGAACAGGTGGCGTATCCGCGCCACCAGGCTGGGCGCCGACGCAAGAGCGGCGTGTCCAAGACCTTGCTCGAGGCGATACCGCTCGGTGGCGGTCCGCCGTGCCAGGAGGGCGCCCAGCTCCTCGGCGATCGCAGGGCGGTCCCGCATCAGGGGCGCGAGGCCCTCCTGCGTGATCTCGTAGACGACGACGAGCGTCAGGGCCTGGATGGTGCCAGGCTCGCCGTCGCCCGTCAGCAGGCCGCCTTCGCCGAAGAAGTCGCCCGGCGCCAGCCGCCGCAGCTCCGTCCTGCTGCCTTGCTCCTGCCGGGTCACCGTGGCGACACCGGTGCGGACGATCATCAGCGACGTCAGCACCGCGTCCTGTGCGACCACCGTCTCGCCGCCGCGGAAGGTGCGGCGGGTCATGGTCGCGGCGAGGGCTTCCTTCTCGTCCTCGGTCAGGGAGTCGAACAACGCAATGGCGTCGAGCAGGCGCACCGGCGTGCTGCGGTGTTGGATGGGCGCGTCCTCCGCCTTCACCGGGGCGGGCCCGGTGCCGCCGGCGTCCGGTGACGGGGAGAGGACGAGGCCTACCGCCTTGGCGTGGCGGTAGATCAGGTCGAAGAGCTCGCTCTTCGCCTTGCCGGTCGCCGCCATGTCCGCCACCCGGAAGGACAGCTCGAGCGTGACCGCATTCGCGTCCAGCGACGTCACCAGCACGGACGGCTCGGGCATGAACAGGATCGCGTTGCTGCTCAGCAGCGCCGAGCGCATCACCTCCACCATCGCGGCCGGCACCGTGGTCGGCCGAAACCGGACCTGCAGCGTCACGCCGTGGCTCCGCTCGGGGCTGCTCAGATTGGTCAGCCGCGCCTTCGCCAGGTCGCTGTTGGGAAGGATGACGAGGTCGTTGGCGCCGCTGAGGAGGTGGGTCGCCCGCCAGTTGGTCTCCACCACCCGGCCCTCGATGCCGTTGCCGAGCACCAGCCAGTCGCCGATGCCGTAGGGCCGGCTGAGGTTGAGCGCGATGCCGGAGAACACGTCGCTCAGGGTGCTCTGCATCGCCAGGCCGAGGATGATGGCGAAGACGCCCGAGGTGGCGATCAGCGTTCCGACCGGGGCGTTGAAGACATAGGCGATGACCGAGAGGATCGCGCTGACATAGATGATGCCGACGACCAGGTCCTGCAGCAGCCGCCCCTCCCGCGGCTGCCGCTCGAAGATCAGGAAGACGCGGACGATGCTGATCAGGGACCAGGCCGCATTGGTCCACCAGACCACCTTGGCCAGGCCGACGAAGACGCGCTGAAGGGTGGATGCGGTCGGCGGCCCGGGCTGGTACGGCACGATGCCGTGGTAGAGGAGCAGCGCGGTGAGCGCCGCGAAGAAGGCGAGCTGGCCGACGAGCCGGCGGGTCGGATGGTGGCGCAGCAGGAAGCGGGTCACCACGGCGCCGATGACGGCCAGCACGCCGGTCTGGACGAACGGGTCGGCGACCACGCCGAAGATGTCGCCGACGCTCAACATCGGACCGGTCCGGGGGACGGAGCGCCCGGCACGATGGGCGACCGCGCAAAGGCATCGGCGCGTGTCATGATGCGGTGGGGAGCCGGAGGATCATCGCTCGCGTAAGACTGCCAGCGCCGCAGCGCGTTGTCATTAAGGCCTCGCGGGTGCCCGGTGGCGCGGGCCCATCCGGCTAACCCGTGACCTCCGGCATGATCTGCCCCATCTCCATGGCCTGGCTCGGCGATACCTCTTGGACACCGATGACGATCCGGTCATCGGGCGCTCCCGTCGCGGACTGCAGCAGCTGCCAGAGCTGCGCGATCAGCCCGCGCTTGTACTCCGGCGACCGGCCGGTCCGGATCAGGAGGGTCAGCGCCACCGTCGCGGACGGCTTTCCGGCGCTGAGGCCGTTCCCGGGCGGGTATTCCAGGAAGACGATCTTGATCCAGTCCTCCGGAACGCCGGCATAGTCCGAATGAAATCGCGTCAGCTCGGCCGCGAGACCGGCCTTGGCCTCGGCGCCGAGGGCGCCGGCCTGCGTCGTCACCGTATACAGAGGCATCGAAGACACTCCCCGCGCTGCGCCGCTAGCTCGGGGAAGGTCGGCCCCCATAAGCTGTCGCGCGCCGTGGTCGTGACTCGATCGGAAGATGGAGCGCCTTGGCCGCCTTCGCCAGAGCGACGACGTTGTGCTTCAGCTCTCCCGTCGAATAGTCCCGCACACCCGTCATCAGGCCGATCTGGTGATCGACGAGGACGAGCGCCGCGTTGACACTCCGATTGCCGCCGCCTCGTCGATCCGCCCCGAGGCTCCCGGCGCCGACGGCGTCTCGGTCACGGCACCCGACCGGTCGCTGTTCGCCAACGACTGGCCGACAGCTGCGATCTGCCGCCGCAACCATTTGTGCGCGGCTCGCCCGGACTGCGCCTGGTTCCACACCGCGCTGATCCGCACCCCCATATCGGCAACGGGGACCCGACAGAAGTAGAAATTCTTCGCATCGAACGCGCCGATCATCCGCTCGAACACCAGCACGATCATGTCCGACCGGGCGACGATCGCCGGGGCGGCGAGGAATTGATGCACGGTCGTGATCGTCCGCCGGCGCACCCCGTTCCGCTCCAGCAGCCGATCGGCGCGGCTGACCTCATCCGTTCCGGGCTTGATCGCGAGATGCTCGGCGGCCGTGAATCCCGCAAGGTCGAGTGGCCGTCCGGCCAGCGGATGATCCTGCCGCATCATGCAGACGTAGCGATCGCCGAACAGATCGGCGCGGCCGAAGCGGCCCGGCAGGTCCGGGATGATGCCGATCGCGACATCGGCCTCATTGGCATCGAGCAATCCCAGCACTTCGCCGTTGGGCTTCGACGTGATGCGCAGCTTCACGCCGGGGGCCGCCTCGGCGACATGGGCGATCAGCGATGGCAACAGCACCACGGACGCATAATCGGAAACGGCGAGATCGAACGTCCACTCGACCTCCGGCGCTTCGAACGTCGTCGGCTCCAGCGCCACTTCCAATTGCCGGAGGGCGCCCTGTACCGCCTCGGCGAGGTCCTCGGCTTTGCGCGTCGGGATCATGCCGTTGCCGGTGCGCACGAAGAGCTGATTGTTCAAAAGGCTGCGCAGCCGGTTCAAGGCATTGCTGAAAGCCGGTTGGGACATGCCGAGACGGTGCGCCGCCCTGGTCACGTTCCGCTCAGCGATGAGAGCGTCGAACACCACCAGGAGCTTCAGCTCGATCTTCGCCAAATTCACCGACATGATAATCCCTTTCGCGTTTTGAATTTGCCACCTCGATCCCCCTGGATCAACATTGTCGTACAGAATGATCATAATACGCGGACCCAGGCGCCAAGCGCGGCTGTGGAACCGCTTCTTGGGACGAGCGATGAACGATTGTGGGCAGCGCGCTTGGCGTGCCGGCTTCGCCGGCCGCCAAGCCGGTCCGTCCCGTTGTCGTGCGCGCCGCTCCCCGGGCTGGGAGGACGAATGCCATATCGGGATTTTCGCGAGCTCCTGCGGGTGTTGCGCGACCATCGGGAACTGATCGACATCGACCGCCCCTTCGGCGAACCCTTTTGCGGGGTCGCCGACATCCCCGGCTGGCGCCACTATGCCGTGCCGGAGCGCGACGCATTCTGAGACAACCCGAAATGTTGATGTCATTTGTGTTGGGCGGCCTGGGGCAGGTCCCTTGGAGGGAGCATGCATCTTCTTGATCAGGCCATTGCGGCACTGAGTGTCGTCTTCGACCTCCATCGTTTTCTCATCATCATGGTCGGCGTGGTGCTGGGTCTGTTCATCGGCGTCATTCCCGGCATCGGCGGGCTGGTGGGCATGGCGCTGCTGCTGCCCTTCACCTATGCCATGGACCCATACACGGCCCTGGCGTTCCTGATCGGCATGTGGTCGGTCACGCCGACCGCGGACACGATCCCGTCCATCCTCCTCGGCGTTCCCGGGGCGGCCGGTTCGGCGGCGACCGTGATGGACGGCTATCCGATGGCGCGGCGAGGCGAGGCGGGCAGGGCGCTCGGCGCCTCCTACACCGCCTCCCTCCTCGGCGGCCTGTTCGGCGCCGTGCTCCTCGGCGTCGCCATCCCGATCCTCCGGCCCTTCATGCTGGCCTTCGGCACGCCGGAGCTGCTCGCGCTCTGCGTGCTCGGGCTCCTGCTCGTCGCCGCAGTGAGTCAAGGCGCCATCCTGAAGGGGCTGGTCGCCGCGTGCTTCGGCGTCCTGCTCGCCTCCGTCGGCAACGAGGGCCAGACCGGCGAAATGCGATGGACCTTCGACAACCTCTATCTGTGGGAAGGCATTCCGCTCGAAGCGCTGGTCCTCGGCCTCTTCGCCATTCCGGAACTGATCGACGTCGCCGCCTCGAAGAAGACGATCGCGCGACATCGCAGCCCGAACCTCGTCCGCGACCAGTTCCGCGGCGTCGGCGACGCGCTCCGGAATTGGCGGATCGTCCTCAACAGCTCATGGCTCGGCGTGGTGCTCGGCTCGGTGCCCGGCCTCGGCGGTGCCGCGATCGACTGGATTGCCTACGGCTCCGCCGCCCGGGCGGTGAAGGGCGGCACCGAGAGTTTCGGCACCGGCGACGTCCGCGGCGTCATCGCGTCCGAGGCCGCGAACAACTCGCGCGAGGGCGGGGCCCTGATTCCGACCATCGCCTTCGGCATTCCGGGCAGCGCGACCATGGCGATCCTGCTCGGCGCCTTCATCATGCACGGCATCCAGCCGGGCCCGAAGCTGCTCACCGAACAGCTCGACGTCACCTATACGATCGTCTGGAGCCTGATGATCGGCAACGTCGTCGGCGTGCTGATCTGCTTCGCCTTCGTCTCACAGCTCGCCAAGATGGCGCTGATTCCGGCGGCCATCCTGACGCCGACCGTCCTCTCGATCGTCTTCATCGGCGCGTACCAGGCGACCCGGGACATCGGCGACATCGTCGTCCTCCTGGTCTTCGCCGTCATCGGCTGGACGATGAAGCGGTTCGGCTGGGCCCGCGCGCCGATCCTGCTCGGCGTCGTGCTGGGCCGCCTGGTCGAGCAATATCTCTTCATCTCGACGAGCCGCTATGGCTTCTCCTGGCTCGAACGCCCCGGCGTCATCGTCATCTTCCTGATCCCGGTCGTGCTCCTCGCCTTCCGCGCGGTCCAATTCCTGCGCCGCCGCCGGACCCGCAGGGCGGAACCGGCAGCGACCGCGCCGGCAGCGGCGGTGCCGGCAGCGATGGAGAGAGGGGCCGGACAGATCGTCCCCGCGAGCCTGGTCGATCGCATCGCGGCGCCGACGATCTGGATGGTCTGGGGCCTCGTCTTCGCCGCCGCCTTCCTGACCTCGTCCGACTGGACATTCGCGGCGAAGCTGATGCCGCGGACGGTCGCTTCGGCCGGCCTCGTCGTGATCGCCTTCATGGTGCTCGCGACATACATGAAGAAGCGCTCCGGAGAACCAGTCGGTCCGATCCGGCGGCGGAGCGAGGCCGACGCCCTGGACGGCCTGCCCGAAGGCTATGTCTATCGCCGCATCGGCTGCATGGCGCTCTGGCTCGTCGCGACCTTCGCCGGCATCATCCTGATCGGCCTCCTGCCAAGCCTGCTCCTGTTCATGCTGCTGTTCATGGTTGTGGACGGACGGGTGCGCTGGCCGACCGCAATCGCCGTCACGGGCATCCTGTGGATCGGCATGTTCATCCTGTTCGACCAGGTCCTGAACGTGCCATGGCCGGAATCCGTCCTCGGCGATGCGGTCCCGGCGCTCCGGGACGCCGTCTCCGGCATCCTCTGAGGGTGGTCGCGACCGCCCCGGACCGAGCAGACGCCCGTTGGATCGGGGCCGTTTCGAGTCGCGGCGCGGGCGAAGTATCGGTATGATTGTATGACACTATGACGGCTTGCCGACCAGCCAAGGGAGACCGCCATGACCCTCGTGCAGCCGCCCACGGATCGCGGCCTGTTGCTGCATCGGCCGGATGACGATGAATGGGCGCTCCGCGTCACTCTGGCGGCCGCCTTCCGGCTCGGCTACCACCTCGACTGGAACCGCGTGATCTCCAACCACATCAGCGCCCGCGTGCCCGGCAGGCCGGACTGGATGCTGATGAATCCCTACGGGCTCGGCTGGAACGAGATCACTGCGTCCGCCATCGTCACCGTCGATCTCGGCGGCAGGATCCTCAGCCACGCGGAGGCCGAGCTCGCCCCCGCCGGCTTCAACTTCCACAGCGGCATCCTGAAGGCGCGGCCGGACCTGAATTCCACCATCCATGTGCATGCGGCGGCCGGGGTGGTGATCGCCTGCACCATGGGCGGCCTGGTCATCGTCGACCAGACCGGCTGCCACATTCACGGCGAGGTCGGCTATCATGAGTTCGAGGGCTTCGCGCAGGAGGAGGACGAGGTGCCGCGCATCCTGCGCGACCTCGGCGACAAGCACCTCCTGATCATGCGGAATCACGGCCTGCTCAGCGTCGGAAGCTCCGTCCAGGAGGCCTTCATGTATATGCGTCGCCTGATCGCGGCCTGCGAGCTGCAGGAGCGGCTGATGGCGACGGGAGCCGAGATCCGGCCGATCCCGCAGGAGGTCCTCGATCTTACGCGCCGGCAGATCGTGCAGAAGAAACAGAAACGGTCGTACAGCGACGTCGAGTGGCGGTCGTATCTCCGGCTCGCCGAATCGCTCGACCCGGGCTTCGCGCGCTGAGTCGCCGCTGCCCGCGTGACCTGACCGGGTCACGCGGGCAGCGGCGCGATACTCCGGTCTACGCCAGTTCGATCAGCGGATCGCGGCAGTATTCCGGCGGCACCCGGACATCGATGACCCAGGGTTGCCCGGCCCGTACGGCGGCGAGGCCGCGGGCGAGCGCGCCCGGCAGATCGGCGAGGTCGTCGACCGGCCCCTCCCCGTCGATCCCCTGCGCCTTCGCCAGCATCAGGAGATCGGGCACCGGATCCTCCATGCGCTGACCGACCCAGGCATTCTCGACCGGCCGGCCGCGGGAGCGGGCGACCTGGCCTTGATGATGTTCGTCGTTGAAATAGGAATGGTTGTTGGCGATCAGGAACAGGAGCGGGATCCGCTCATGCGCCGCCGACCAAAGGGCGTTGACGCCCATGGTGAAATCGCCGTCGCCCAGGATCGCGACCGGGACCCGGTCCGACTTCAGATCGCGCAGCGCCAGGGCGATGCCGATGCCGATGCCGGGCCCCGCGCCGACGCCGCCCCCGCCATTGTGGCCGAAATAGTCATGCGGGTGCTCCAGCTCGTTGGCGTTGTTCGGCCAGCCGAGCGGACGCGATGCGATGCCGACCTTCTGATCACGGGTCGCCACGTTGAAGGCGCGAGCGAGGTCCATCAGGCTGATCGGCCCGGTCGCGGCCGGCGGGTCGACCGTCAGCCGGCGCTGGACATAGGCGGGGACCGTCCCGCCCTTCAGCGGCGTCAGCGCCTCGACCAGGCGCGCGGTCGCGGTCTCCGGCACGGTCGGCAGATTGACCTCGACCGCCGGCAGCGCCTGGTAGTCCATGTTCCAGCCGCGATGGTTGTTGAAGTCGTTGGAGGCGCTGATCACCGGCGGGCTCGCCGATCCCGGCGGGAACGCCTGGTTGAGCGTCCCGGCCAGGTCGAGCCAGTCGAGGCTGAGCACCGCGTCGCTGTCCTTGAGCTGGGCGAGGACCGGGGCCGACAGTTTCCACCCGGTCTCGCCGATGAAGAGCGGATGGGTCGTCGGAAAGCTGCAGGGCAGCTTCACATGGGTGATCACCCTGGCGCCGGTGAGCTCGGCGAGGCGGATGCGCTCGCGCCACCCGGCCTCGCTGCGCGAGGTCCGGCCGGACAGGATGAAGGGCCGCCTGGCCTTGGCCAGGATGTCGACCGCCCGCTCCAGCTCCGCGCGCGGCGGCTCCGGATCGGCCGGCGCCCGGAAGCGGGAGATGTCGTGCAGCTTGGGCACGGCCTCGAGTTCCATCTCCTGCAGCGTGACGTCGAGATTGACGTAGACCGGGCCGGACGGGCGGGCGGAGGCCAGCATGGTGGCGCGGCGGATCGATTCGACCGCGGCCTCCGGCGATCCGGGCTCGTCATCCCATTTGGTGAAGTTGCGGACCAGCCCACCCTGGTCGATGGTACAGTGGATCCATTCGATCCAGGGCCGCCGCCGGGTCGCGTCGAGCGGCCCCGTCGCCCCGATCACCACCACGGGCGTCCGGTCGCACCAGGCGTCGAAGATGCCCATGGATGCATGCATCAGGCCGACATTGCTGTGCACCGCCGCGGCCAGCGGCCGGTCCATCACCTTCGCCCAGCCCTGGGCGATGCCGATCGCATGCTCCTCATGCATGCAGAGGATGATCTTCGGCCGCTCATTGCCCAGGAAGTTGACGAGGCTGTCGTGCAGATGCCGATAGCTCGCCCCCGGGTTGAGGCAGATGTAAGGGAAGCCCTGTTCCCGGAGGGCGGCAGCCACGAGGTCGCTGCCGTATTTCGGCTCGCTCGGCTCGATCGGGACGAACCGCTTCCGCGCACTGTGTTCCTGCATCGGGGGTCCTGCGCCTTTCAGTGCACAAAGGGGGTAAAAAGGGGTGGGCGGCGGCCGACGGACGGCGCCCCCGGCTGCCTAGTTCTCGAACCCCTTCTCCATCGCCTCCTTGAGGAGCGCGATCACCTCGGGGGGCGTTGAGAAGATCCGGTCGACGCTCTGCTGCACACCGGCCGCGTTGGTCGGGGCGATCGGGATCGACCGCGTCTTGGCGTCCTTCAGGAAGTCCGGATCGGTCATCAGTTCGTCGAAGGATTTCGCCAGCGCCTGAAACCGATCGTCGGGCGTCTTCGGCGGTACCAGGAGGGCGCGACCGATGTCGCCACCCGCCGCGAAGAACTCCAGCGCTTCCTTCGCCTTGGGATCCTGGACCAGCTCGATCGCGGTCGGCGTGTCCGGCAGGTCGGTCAGCCGCTTGGTTCCGAACTGGACGACGGGACGGATTTCGCCGGCGTCCATCTGCTGGCGGTAGTTGACCGTCCAGTTGGTCCAGACCGTGGTGGTGATATCGGCCTCGCCGCGGAACACCGCGAGGATGCTCGCCGTCGCACTGTCGTATCCGCAGACCATGTTGAACTTCACCCCGGTGAAGTATTTGAGCATGGCCGCGGCCTGGGAGCTCGACGTGGTGCGGCCGCTGCAGCTGACATTCGATTGAACGTCGTGGAACTGCTCCACGGTCTGCCCGGGGGCGCCGTTCCGCACCATCATGACCGAGGTGACATCGGCGATCGAGCCGATGTAGCGCATCTTAGACACGTCCCACCGGCTGCTTTTGGGTTCCAGTAGCTGGGTATGGGCGAGCGATTCCGGCAGCAGGGCCAGCATCGTTCCGTCATGCGGGGCCTTGTTGGCGAAATAGGCCGCCGCTAGCGACCCGCCGCCGCCCGGCATGCCCTGGACAACCACGGTCGGCTGGCCGGGGATGTGCTTGCTGAAATACTGGGCCGCCAACTGCGCGTAGAGATCGAAGGATCCACCGGGCGGATGGCCGATCAGAATCGTGACCACCTTGCCCTTGTAGAAATCCTCGACTTCGTCGGCCCGCGCGATGCTCGACACCGATTGCGCCGTCAACAGCAATGCTGTGACAGCGGCCGCCTGAACCCAATGAAATGACTTGGACATTCGTCGACCTCCCATGAAGCATCCCCTGTCCGCCCCGTTGGGCGGCGGCGCGGTTCGTTGATGTCGTCCGCGGTTCGTGTTACCGAATGTTGATAGTACCGTATGACAAAGATCAGGGCGGTGCAACCGTCCGGCTGAGATCCGGCCGGCCTTCGCGGCTGCCAGATCCCGGAGGCCGTCATGACCTGCCCGCCGATCCATCGCTGTGGGATTTCGCCGTCGGCGTCGTTGCCGATCGGGCGAGCCTCGTGGCCGAGGACGGGAAATCCGCGCCTATGCCGCCCCTGTGGTCCGGACCTTGCGCGCCGCCGGTCGCCGGTCGCCGTCGGCCGCGGGCGCCGCGGTGTGCAGGGCCGACTGGGCGGAATTGGCCACATGGGTCTGGGCTGCGGCACGCGCCGCCGCCGCATCCCGCCGGGATATCGCGTCGACGATCGCCTCGATCTCGGCGATGCTCTGGCTCTGTCGTTCGGGGCGCACCACCGACCGTCGTCGCAGCGGCGACGTCAGCAAAGTGAGCTTGTTGATCAGGTCGAAGGCGATCGGGTTGCGGGCCCCGGAACAGATCCTGTCGTAGAAATCGCGCTTGGTCGCGACGATCTCCTCGGCGACGCCCGAACGATAGGCGTCCTTCAGCACCTCGCTGTGCCGGCGCAGCTCCTCCACCTCCCGGTCCGGCGCATTCTCGACGAACTGCTCGACGATCATCGCCTCGAGCACGCCCCGGATGCGGTAGATGTTCTCCGCATCCTCGGCCGAGATCTGCACCACCGCGAGGCCTCGATTGGGAAAGTCGGTGAGCAGGCCTTCGGCCTGGAGCTGGCGGAGCGCCTCGCGCAGCGACGTGCGGCTGACATTGAGCTGCTGGCACAGATCCTTCTCGACGAGCCGGGTTCCAGGCTCCAGGACGCCGGTCTCGACCGCCCGCCGCAGCGACATGATGATCTTGTTCCGCAGCGGCGCGGCCTCGTGCTGCACCGGGCCCAGCTTCTTGCCCGCCGCGTTGTCCATCGTCGTTCCCACAGGCTCTCCCGCGTTGCCGGTGACATTCCGGATCAGTTCGTCATACCGTGATATAATCCGACGGACGGCACAAGCTGCCCGTCGCCATCATGGCGCGGCCCTCAACCTTGCCGGCTCGTGGCGTCCTGGATCGCCTGCCAGACCCGGTGCGGCGTCGCCGGCATGTCGAGATGGCTGATGCCGAAGGCGCCGAGGGCGTCGCAGACCGCGCTGATGACGGCGGAGAGCGCTCCGACCGTACCGGCTTCCCCGGCCCCTTTGACGCCGAGCGGATTGGCGGCGGTCGGCACCGGGAAGCTCTCGATTACGAAAGACGGCGCGTCGCAGGCGCGCGGCATCGCGTAGTCCATGAATGTCGCGGACAGCAGTTGCCCGGCCTCGTCGTAGACCGCCTGTTCCATCAGGGCCTGGCCGAAGCCCTGGGCGATGCCGCCGCTGATCTGCCCCTTCACCAGAAGCGGGTTGATCACCCGGCCGACATCGTCGACGACGAGATAGCCGAGCATCTCGACCGCCCCGGTCTCGGGATCCACCTCGACCTCGCAGATATGGCATCCGTTGGGGAAGGTCGCGCCATCCGCGCTGCTGAACGTCTCCGCCATGACCGGTGCGGACAGGCCCGCCAAGGCATCGGTGAAGGCCAGGCGCCGATCGGTGCCCGCGACGACATAGGCGCCGTGCGAAAAGACGACGTCGGCGGCGGCGGTCTCCAGCAGATCCGCGGCGTGGTCCTTCAGCTTCTCCACGACGGCATCGATCGAGCGCGAAATCGCGGTGCCGGCTGCGGAGAGAGTCCGTGAGCCGAAGCTGCCGGTCCCCTGCGGCACCAGGCCGGTGTCCCCGGTGACGATGGAGACCTTCGACGGGACGATCCCGAGCGCATCGCCGAGAATCTGGCGAAACGCCGTGCCATGCCCCTGGCCGGTGTCGGATGAGCCGGCATAGAGGCAGACGGACCCGTCCGGATCGACGACCAGCCGCGCGAACTCCGGATGCGGCTTCGCCGTTGGCCCTCCGGCGATCTCGATCGGGTTGGCGATGCCGATCCCGCGCAGCCGGCCGCGCCTCCGCGACGCCTCCCGGCGGACCGCGAAGCCGGCCCAGTCGGAGAGGGCGAGCGCCCGATCGAGGATGGCGGGAAAGTTGCCCGAATCATAGGTGAAGACCAGCCCGGTCTTGAACGGCATCTGGCCGGGATCGATCAGGTTGCGCCGGCGCAGCTCGATCCGGTCGATGCCGATCTCGGCAGCGGCGATATCGATCATCCGTTCGATGACATAGGTCGCCTCGGGCCGGCCGGCGCCGCGATAGGCGGCGGTCTGCTGCGTGTTGGTCATCGCCCCCGTGACCCGCACATGGATGTGCGGGGTGCGATAGACGCCGGCCAGGCCGCCGAGATTTGCCGTCGGCGAATGCGGCGCCGTCGGGCCGACATAGGCACCGAGATTGGCGACCGCATCCACCTCGAGAGCGAGAAAGGTGCCGTCCTCGGCCAGCGCCAGCGCCGCATCCACCCATTGGTCGCGGGCATGCGCATCGGCCTGGAAGGATTCGAGCCGGGTCGCCGTCCAGCGCACCGGCCGGCCGATCCGCCGCGCCGCCCACAGGGCGATCGCATATTCCGGATAAGCGACGTTCTTCATGCCGAAGGAGCCGCCGCAATCGCGGGCGACCACCCGCACCGACGCCGTCGGCACGCCCAGGACGGGGGCCAGCTCGGCCGCGATGCGGTGCGGTGATTGCGTCCCGATCTCCAGCCGGTACTGCCCCGTCGCCGGATCGAACGACGCCAGGGCGCTGCGCGGTTCCAGCGCCGCCGCGGTCACGCGGGAGATGCGCAGCCGCTGCCGCACCACATGCGCCGCCGTCGCCAGGGCATGCTGCACCGCCGCGCCGTCGCCCTGTTCGAACACGAAGGACCGATTGTCGGGATATTCGTCCCAGACCAGGGGTGCGGATGGGCCGATCGCGGCGAGACAGTCGACCACGGTCGGCCGTTCGTCGATGTCGAGGACGATCGCCTCGGCGGCGTCCTCGGCCTGGGCCCGGGTCTCGGCAAGGATCAACGCGACCGGTTCCCCGAGATAGCGCAGCGATCCCGTCGTCATCGGCGGGAAGCGCGGGATGCGCATCGGCGTGCCGTCCGGCCCGGGGAAGCGGAGGCGCGGCTCGAAGCTGCCGATGCCGTCCGCCGCCATGTCCTGCCCGGTCAGCACGGCGAGCACGCCGGGAAGGCCCGCCGCCGGGGACGGGTCGAGGGTCTGGATCTCGCCGGCGCCCACGGCAGACCGCAGAATCACCGCCACCACTTCCCCCGGCACGCGGAGATCGGCGGTGTAGCGACCGTTTCCCCGGATCAGCGCATCGTCCTCGAATCGCAGCTGCGACTGTCCGATCTTGGGCATCGGTCCTCCGGCCATGATGGATCGGCGAAAGCGGCGGCGATCGTCCCGACGACTTGGATCCGCCGTCAGCTGTTCTTGTCTTCGATCTCGCGCGCCGGCGTCTCCGGCTTCATGCCGCCCGGGGCCTCGGCACGGTTGCGGACGGCCCCATCGACCCTGAAATGCGCCGCCCCGCAAGCCCGCCTTCGATGCTTGCTTTTCATTGTCAGCCATACTGTCATACATTAATACGAAGAGCAACAACGCGGCCCGGCCGCGGGCGGGCGACAAGGGCATTGTCCACACCGACCGGCGGATGGTCCCGGCCGACGACTTCTTCCGCGGCCTCTACACCACCGCGCTGGAGGAAGGCGAGATCGTCACCCGCATCGTCTTCGCGATCCCGGCGGGCGCCGGCTATGCCAAGTTCCGCAATCCGGCGTCGCGCTATGCCATGGCGGCGAGCTTCGTCGCCCGCCACGCCCCGGCCGAGGTCCGCGTCGCCATCACCGGCGCGGGCAATGGCGGCGTCTTCAGGTGGCGCGAGGCCGAGGCCGCCCTGGCGCGCGATCCATCGGCGGCGCCCTGGTCATGCCCTGAGGCCGGCGCGGCCGTGGCGGGGACCGTCTGGTGACCCGGAAAAGAAGAAGGGCCTAGCCGTTTCCAGCTAAGCCCTTGATCTGTTTGGTGGAGCCAAGCGGGATCGAACCGCTGACCTCTACAATGCCATTGTAGCGCTCTCCCAGCTGAGCTATGGCCCCGAAACTCTGGGCGACGCACCGTCCGGCGTGTTTTCCGGGGGGCGTCGGCGGGGGCGGATCTTATTCATCCGCCCCGCCTATGCAAGAGGTTTTTTACGGGATTCTTTCAGGCCCCGCGATCAGCGGTTCCGCTCCTCGCCGTCATCCTCGATTTCGACGTCGACATCTTCCTCGCCGAGGTCGTCGGCATCCTCGATCAGAACGTCCGCGTCCTCGACGAGTTCTTCCTCGGTTTCAAACTCGTCGGCCGGCGCCTTCTCCTTGGCGGCGACGTCCTCGTCCTCCTCGACCAAGGTCTCGTCGAGGTCGCCCTCGTCGATCACCTCGACCTCCTCGGCCGCCTCCTCGTCCTCGCCGGCCTCCTCCTCGGTCTCGGCCTCGTCCAGCGCGTCGCTGTCGTCCTTCTTGACGGCACGCACCTTCTCGACCGGCTCATCGACGATGATGGAGCGCGACCGGCGCGACTTCAGGAAGGCCTCCGGGTCGTACTCGGTGCCGCATTTCGGGCAGATGATCGGGTCACGCTGCAGATCGTAGTAGCGGGCCCCGCAATTGTGGCAGATGCGCTTGGCGCCCCATTCAGGCTTCGCCACGCTGGCCCTCCTCGGGTCATGTCGGGATAGAGGGCGCCATCTGCCACGCAGAATGCCGGCTGTCAAAAACAAAACGTCATCGATCTGCCGCTCGCCGTTCCACCGCCGTCGCTGCCATGCTATCAGCCCGCGGGTTCGGCAGTTCTCGCCCCGGGACGCAACCCGGGGCCGGTGATGGGGATGGTCGCCTTGCATCTCGTGATCTCGCGCCCGTCCGGCGCCCTGGGCCCGGCGGCATGACCGTCATCGCCATCGACGGCACCGCCGCTTCGGGCAAGGGCACGCTGGCCCGCCGCCTGGCCGCGGCCTACGGCTTCGACCATCTCGACACCGGCCTCCTGTACCGCGCCGTCGCCGTCGCCGTGCTGCGCGCCGGCGGCAATCCGGACGACCCGATCGCCGGCCTCGCCGCGGTGCTGGCGCTCGATCCCGCGGGGCTCGGCGACCCGGATCTGCGCGGCGACGCCGCGGCCCAGGCGGCCAGCCGGGTGTCCGCCATCCCCGGCGTGCGCACCGCCCTGCTCGACTTCCAGCGCCGCTTCGCCGCGCGTCCGCCGGGGGCGGTGCTGGACGGCCGCGACATCGGCACCGTGATCTGCCCGGACGCCCCGGCCAAGATCTTCGTCACCGCCACGCTGGAGACCCGCGCCGCGCGCCGGTGGAAGGAGTTGCGGGACCGCGGCCACCAGTCTATATACGGCGAGGTCCTCGACGACCTGAGACAGAGAGACGAGCGCGATCGTCGCCGCGCCGTGGCCCCCTTGGTCCCGGCGAGCGACGCTTTTCTGTTGGATACAAGCCAGCTGACGGCGGACCAGGTGTTCGATCAGGCGCTGGCGTATGTGTCCCGGCGGATCGGCCCCCCGCGCGACGCTGTCTGACCCTCGGGCCGTCGTCGATCACATGCTGGAGATGCGGGCATCGGGCCCGGCCCGGCCATCGCGCTCTCCCAGGCGGGACGACCCGCCGGCGCGACGACCGGTTTGTCTCTAACGGGAGTTTTCATGGCTACCAGTTCCGCCGCCGTCAAATCGACCGAGAGGGAAAGCTTTGCTGCCCTTCTCGAGGAGTCGCTCGGCCAGTCCGAGAGCTTCGAGGGTACCGTCGTCAAGGGCCGGGTGATCTCGGTCGACAACGACATGGTGCTGATCGATGTTGGGCTGAAGTCCGAGGGGCGCGTGGCGCTCAAGGAATTCGCCGTTCCGGGCCAGCAGGTCGAGCTCGTCCCGGGGGACACCGTCGAGGTGTTCATCGAGCGCATGGAGGACAAGAACGGCGAGGCCGTGCTGTCCCGCGAGAAGGCCAAGCGTGAAGAGGCCTGGACCGCGCTCGAGAAGTCGTTCACCGACCAGCTGCGCGTCACCGGCATCATCTTCGGCAAGGTCAAGGGCGGCTTCACCGTCGACCTGAACGGCGCCGTCGCCTTCCTGCCGGGCAGCCAGGTCGACATCCGGCCGGTGCGCGACATCAGCCCGCTGATGGGCACGCCGCAGCCGTTCCAGATCCTCAAGATGGACCGCTCGCGCGGCAACATCGTGGTGTCGCGTCGCGCCGTGCTCGAGGAGAGCCGCGCCGAGGCCCGCTCCGAGCTGGTCGCGAACCTCAAGGAAGGCCAAGTCCTCGAGGGCGTGGTCAAGAACATCACCGACTACGGCGCCTTCGTCGATCTCGGCGGCGTCGACGGCTTGCTGCACGTCACCGACATCGCGTGGCGCCGCATCAACCACCCGTCCGAGGCGCTGCAGATCGGCCAGGCCGTCAAGGTCCAGGTCGTCCGCTTCAACCCGGAGACCCAGCGCATCAGCCTCGGCATGAAGCAGCTCGAGGCCGATCCGTGGGAGGGCGTGGTCGCCAAGTACCCGGCGGGTGCCCGCTTCCGCGGCCGCGTGACCAACATCACCGACTACGGCGCCTTCGTCGAGCTGGAGCCGGGCATCGAAGGCCTGGTCCATGTCTCGGAGATGAGCTGGACCAAGAAGAACGTCCATCCGGGCAAGATCGTCTCCACCTCCCAGGAGGTCGAGGTGATGGTGCTCGACGTCGATCCGGTGAAGCGCCGCATCAGCCTCGGGCTGAAGCAGTGCCTGCCGAACCCGTGGGAGGTGTTCGCCGAGAAGTACCCGGCCGGCACCGAGCTCGAGGGCGAGGTCAAGAACATCACCGAATTCGGTCTGTTCGTCGGCCTGCCGGGCGAGATCGACGGCATGGTTCATCTCTCCGACATCGCCTGGGACCGTCCGGGCGAAGAGGCGATCCAGGAGTTCAAGAAGAGCGACCAGGTCAAGGTCAAGGTCCTCGACGTCGACGTCGAGAAGGAGCGCATCAGCCTCGGCATGAAGCAGCTCACCGAGGACACCTTCGAGAAGGCGGCCAGCACCGGCGGCCTGCGCAAGGGTGAGGTCGTCACCGGCACGGTCACGGAAGTGAACGACGGCGGTGTCGAGGTCTCGGTCGGTGACGGCCTGATCGGCTTCATCCGCAAGTCCGACCTGTCGCGCGACCGGTCGGAGCAGCGGCCGGACCGCTTCTCCGTCGGCGACAAGGTCGACGCCAAGGTGATGCAGGTCGACCGCGCCGCCCGCAAGGTCTCGCTCTCCATCAAGGCCAAGGAGGCCGAGGAGGAGAAGGCGGCGATGGCGGAGTACGGCTCGTCCGACTCGGGCGCCTCGCTCGGCGACATCCTCGGCGCCGCCCTGCGCCGGGCCCGCGAGAACACGACCGAAGAGAAGTAAGCCAAGGCTTCACGGCCTCGGCCGGGCCCGCCTCCGCAAGGAGGCGGGCCTTTTCTTTTGGCATTCCCGGTGTCGCGATCTAGCCATTGACAAGCCGGCCGCGGTGGCCGAGGGACGGGGCGGGGGGAGAGAAAGCGCCGGTTCCGATTCTGAAAGGACCCCCCTCATGAGCGCAGCCGCGACCTCCCGATCGAAGGCGATGGCCGTCCTCCGCGTCTCCAGCGGCAACTTCCTGGAGATGTACGACTTCATGGTCTACGGCTATTACGCCGCCTACATCGCCAAGGTGTTCTTCCCGACCGACAGCGAGTTCGCCTCGCTGATGCTGTCGCTCGGCACCTTCGGGGCGGGGTTCCTGATGCGGCCGCTCGGCGCCCTGGTGCTCGGCGCCTATATCGACCGGCACGGACGGCGCGCCGGCCTGCTGCTGACGCTCGGGATGATGGCGGTCGGCACCCTGACCATCGGCCTGCTGCCGGGCTACGAGACCCTGGGAATTCTGGCGCCGATCCTGGTCCTGCTCGGCCGGCTGCTGCAGGGCTTCTCGGCCGGGGTCGAGCTCGGCGGCGTCTCGGTCTATCTGGCCGAGATCGCGACGCCGGGGAACAAGGGCTTCTACACCGCCTGGCAGTCCGGCAGCCAGCAGGTGGCGGTGATCGTCGCCGCCCTCCTCGGCGTGCTGCTCAGCACTCTGCTGCCGCCGGACTCGGTCGCCCTGTGGGGCTGGCGGGTGCCGCTCCTGGTCGGCTGCCTGATCGTGCCGCTGATCTTCCTGCTGCGCCGCTCGCTGCAGGAGACCGAGGCCTTCCAGGCCCGGGCGCACCGCCGCCCGACCGTGGCGCAGATCCTGCGCTCGCTGGCCGACAACTGGGCGATCGTCCTGCTCGGCATGATGCTGGTGACGATGACCACGGTCAGCTTCTACCTGATCACCGCCTACACCCCGACCTTCGGCAGCCGGGCGCTGCACCTGGCCGGCATCGACAGCCTGACGGTGACGCTCTGCGTCGGCATCACCAACCTGATCTGGCTGCCGCTCTCGGGCGCCCTGTCCGACCGCATCGGCCGCACGCCCATTCTGGTCGCCTGCACCGTGCTGATGCTGGTCACCGCCTATCCGGCGATGCTGTGGCTGGTCGACGCCCCGTCCTTCGGCCGGCTGCTGGAGGTCGAGCTGTGGCTGTCCTTCCTCTACGGCAGCTACAACGGCGCCATGATCCCGTTCCTGACCGAGATGATGCCGGAGGATGTGCGCACCAGCGGCTTCTCGCTGGCCTACAGCCTGGCCACCGCGACCTTCGGCGGCTTCACCCCGGCGGTCTGCACCTGGCTGATCGAAGCCACCGGCAATTCGGCGATGCCGGGGCTGTGGGTGTCCTTCGCCGCGCTGTGCGGCCTGGCCGCGACTCTGCTGGTGGTCCGCGGCCGCCACGGCACGGCCCCGGAGATGCGCCCGGCGGAATGACCGCCCGGGCCGGAAATCCCTTTGTCCAGAAGCACTTCCCTTGATTTCGCGCGGCCGTGCTGGCACCATCCTGGCTGCCGTCAACTCAAGCGAGGCGATGCGGGCACCCGTGTCGACAAAAAGGCGGCGGACAGGGATTCGGGAGACATGACGAAGTCCGAGCTGATCATGCGGCTTGCCGAGCGCAATCCGCACCTCTACCAACGCGACGTCGAGCGCATCGTCACCACCATCTTCGACCGGATCACGGCGGCTCTGGCGGAGGGCCAAAGGGTCGAGCTCCGCGGCTTCGGCGCTTTCTCGGTCAAGCGCCGCGACGCGCGGACCGGGCGCAACCCGCGCACCGGCGTGGCGGTCGACGTGTCGGAGAAGCTGGTGCCGTTCTTCAAGACCGGCAAGCAGCTGCGCGAGCGGCTGAACACCGATGACTGACGGGCCCGGGACTCCGGGTCCGGCCCACCACGAGGGATAGCCCGTGCGGTACATCGCCTGGATCGTCACCATCCCCTTCGCCCTGCTGCTGCTGTCCTTCGCGATCAGCAACCGCGAGGCGGTGACGCTCGGCCTCTGGCCGCTGCCGTTCCGGATCGACGCGCCGGTCTTTCTGGTGGCGCTGCTGCCGCTGCTGTTCGGCGTCGTGATCGGCGGCCTCGTCCTCTGGTTCGGCCGCTTCGCCACCGGCCTGCGCATGCGCCGGCTGGAGACCCGGCTGGCCGCGACCCAGAAGGATCTGGAAGGGCTGAAGGCGCGGCAGCGCCCCGGCGTCCCGGCCACCGCCAACCGCAACGGCGAGCCGGCCCGCCCGGCCCTGCCTGCCGCTGGTCAGCGCTGACATCACCATGCTCGCCATCGATGCCGCCGCCCTCGACCGGGCGATCGACACGCGCGCCCTGATCGAGGCGCTGCGCCAGGCCTTCCGCCGCGAGGTCGAGGCGCCGCTGCGCCACCACCACACCATGCCGACCGCGGCCGGCGACGCCACCCTTCTGATCATGCCGGCCTGGGAGCGGGAGCAGGCGATCGGCATCAAGCTGGTGTCGCTGATGCCGGGCAACCCGGCCAGGGACCTGCCCTTCATCGTCGGCTCCTACCTGCTGCTCGACGGCGCCACCGGCGTGCCGCGGGCGATCATGGACGGGCCGACCCTGACCAACCGCCGCACCGCCGCGGCCTCGGCCCTGGCCGCCGACTACCTGGCCCGGCCGGACGCGTCGCGCATGGTGATGGTCGGCGCCGGCGCGCTGGCGCCGCATTTCATCCGCGCCCATGCCGCGGTGCGGCCGCTGACCGATATCGCGATCTGGGCCCGCCGGCCGGAGCAGGCGGCGGAACTCGCGGCGACGCTGGCGGCCGAGGGCCTGCCGGTCCGTGCCGTCACCGACCTCGAGGCCGCGGTGCGCGACGCCGACCTGGTCTCCTGTGCCACCCAGTCGCGCCAGCCGATCGTGCGCGGCGCCTGGCTGCAGCCGGGCGCCCATCTCGACCTTGCCGGCGCCTATCTGCCGGCGATGCGCGAGAGCGACGACGAGGCGGTGCGCCGGGCCCGGATCTTCGTCGACACCCGCGCCGGGGCCCTGGCCGAGGCCGGCGACCTGCTGCAGCCGATCCAGGCTGGTGTGATCGGCGCGGATGCGATCCTGGCCGACCTGCACGACCTGACCCGCGGCACCGCGCCGGGGCGTGGCTCGCCGGACGAGATCACCCTGTTCAAATCGGTCGGCACCGCGCTCGAGGACCTCGCCGCCGCCCGCCTGGCGGTCGCGACCCTGGAAGGGCAGGGGGCGTAGTCGGCCCTCCTCCTCCCTTGTCATTGCCGGGCTTGACCCGGCAATCCAGAGGGTGTCGACAGTCCCTGGATGCCCGGGTCGAGCCCGGGCATGACAGCGTGGGGCGTGAAGGACTTCGCACATGACCAGCATCGTCGTCGGCGCCGGGGTGATGGGGCTCGCCGCCGCCTGGCACCTGGCCCGGGCCGGAGAGGTGGTCACGCTGCTGGAGCGGGGACCGATCCCGAACCCCTCGGCCGCCTCCTGGGACAGCCACCGGCTGATCCGCGCCCTCTATCCCGGCTCGCCCGGCTACACCCGCATGGCGCTGGACGCCTATGCCGCCTGGGACGAGGTCTGGGCCGCCGCCGGCGTGCGCCACTACGAGAATTGCGGCTCGATCGCCTTCAGCCGGGCCGCGGGCGACTGGGCCGATGGCTGCCGCGCCCCGCTCGACGCGCTCGGCGCCGCCTATGAGCTGCTGCCGCCGGAGGAGCTGGCGCGCCGCTTCCCCTTCCTGATCCCGGACGGCATCCGCTGGGGCCTGTTCATGCCCGAGGGCGGCGTGCTGTTTGCCGACCGCATCGTCGCCACCCTGGTCGAACTGTGCCGCGCCGCCGGCGTGACGCTGCGGCCCGAGGCGCCGGTCCGGGCGGTCGATCCGGAGGCCGGCACCGTCACCCTGGCCTCGACTGAGATTCTGAGCGCCGATTCGGTGGTGGTCACGGCCGGCGCCTGGGTCGGCGGGTTGTTCCCGGACCTGGCCGGGCGGCTCACCCCCTACCGCCAGCTGGTGGTCTATCTCGACCCGCCGGCGGAGCACGCCGCCGCCTGGGCCGCGGCGCCGGGCATCATCGATTGCGGCTTCCCGGACGACCACTGGGCGATCCCGCCGGTCGGAGGCACCCGGCTGAAGATCGGCGTCGGCGCCTGGAAGCGCCTGGCCGACCCCGAGGCCGATCCCGCCGCCGCGGCGGGGGAGGCGGAGGCCTTCCTCGAACGCTACCGCCCAGTGCTGCGCGGCCTTGACGAGTATCGCATTCTCGAAGCCCGCCCCTGCCGCTATATCTTCACCGCGGACAGCCGCTTCGTGCTGGAGCGGCGCGGCCGGGCCTGGCTGGTCAGCCCCTGCTCGGGCCACGGCTTCAAGTTCGGGGCGCTGATCGGCCGGGCGGTGGCCGACGGCGTGCTCGGCCGGCGCGCCGCCGACGAGCTGACATCCTGGGCGGCCGGCCACCTGCCGGCGGAGGGAGTGCGAGCATGACCACGAACCCTGTCTACGTCGCCATCGACGCGCCGACGCTGGACGAGGCGAAACGGCTGACCGGCCTGGTCGTGGGCGCGGTCGGCGGCATCAAGCTCGGCCTCGAATTCTTCATGGCGGCTGGGCCGGAGGGGGTGCGGGCGGCCCGGCCCGCCGGCGTGCCGCTGTTCCTCGACATCAAGCTGCACGACATCCCCAACACCGTGGCCGGCGCCATCCGCTCGGTGGTGCCGCTGTCGCCGGCCTACATCACCCTCCACGCCTCCGGCGGCCGGGCGATGATGCAGGCGGCGGCCGAGGCCGCGGAGAAGGAGGCGGACAAGCTGGGCATCCCCCGGCCGAAGCTGCTCGGCGTCACCGTGCTGACCAGCCTCGACGTCGCCGATCTCGAAGCGGTGGGGCAGGGGATGGAGGTCTCGGCCCAGGTCGAGCGCTTGGCTCGTCTGGCCGAATCGAGCGGCCTCGACGGCGTGATCTGCGCCCCGCAGGAGATCGCGCGGCTGCGCCGGGTGCTGAAGCCGGCCGCGGTGCTGATGGTGCCCGGCATCCGTCCGGCCGGGTCGGAGGCCGGCGACCAGAAGCGGGTGATGACGCCGAAGGAGGCGATGGAGGCCGGCGCCACCCATCTCGTCATCGGCCGGCCGATCACCGCCGCGCCCGACCCCGCCGCCGCGGCCCGCGACATCGCCGGCCAGCTCGGCCTGGCGCTTGATGCGGAGGCTGCGGCGCCCCACACTCCAGTGCCATGAGCATCATCGACGCCAAGATCTGCGGCATCCGCACCCCCGAGGTGCTCGAGGCCGCGGCGAAGCACGGGGCCCGCTGGGTCGGCTTGAACTTCTACCCGCCCAGCCCGCGCTCGGTGGCGCCGGATCTGGGCGCCGAGCTGGCGCGCATGGTGCCGACCGGGCTGCGCAGCGTCGGCCTGTTCGTCGACCCGACCGAGGATGAGCTCGAGGCCGTGCTCGGCCGGGTGCCGCTCGACATGATCCAGCTGCACGGGTCCGAGACGCCGGCGCGGGTGGCCGAGATTCGCGGCCGCTGGGCCATGCCGGTGATGAAGGCGATCAAGATCGCGACCGCCGAGGACCTCGCCGCGATCCCGGCCTATGAGGCGGTGGCCGACCGGCTGCTGTTCGACGCCAAGCCGCCGAAGGGCGTCGCCTCGCTGCCGGGCGGCAACGGCCTGGCCTTCGACTGGTCGATCCTGTCCGGCCGGACCTGGTCGAAGCCCTGGATGCTGGCCGGCGGCCTGACCGAGGCCAATGTCGCCGAGGCCGTCGCCCGCACCGGCGCCACCACGGTCGACGTCTCCTCCAGCATCGAGGAGCGCCCGGGCCACAAGACGCCCCAGCGGGTGCAGCGCTTCCTTGCCGCCGTCCGCGCCCTGGGCGACACCAAGGCCTGACCGCCCGCCCTGCACTCCGTGCGGGTCTGGAATGCGCGCGCGCCGGGCATTCGCCACAAATGTTTGGCGCGCGCCGCGGTCGCCGGTAAGGTCACGGCTCTTCGCCCAGATTTCGCCACGATCCGCGCCGGGAGCCGCCCCGCTTGACCGAGACCGCACCCTTCCAGCCCCGTCCGAACAGCTTCCGCACGGGCCCGGACGAAAACGGCCGCTTCGGCCTCTATGGCGGCCGCTTCGTCGCCGAGACGCTGATGCCGCTGGTCCTGGAGGTCGAGAAGGCTTACGCCGCGGCCCGCAAGGACACGCAGTTCAACAGCGAGCTGCGCTACTACCTGACGCACTATGTCGGCCGGCCCAGCCCGCTCTACTTCGCCGAGCGGATCACCGAGCATCTCGGCGGCGCGCGCGTGTACTTCAAGCGCGAGGAGCTGAACCACACCGGCGCGCACAAGATCAACAACTGCATGGGCCAGATCCTGCTGGCCCGGCGCATGGGCAAGACCCGGATCATCGCCGAGACCGGCGCCGGCCAGCACGGCGTCGCCACCGCCACGGTCTGCGCCCTGTTCGGCCTGCCCTGCACCATCTACATGGGCGAGGTCGACATCGAGCGGCAGAAGCCGAACGTGTTCCGGATGAAGCTGCTGGGCGCCGAGGTGGTGCCCGTCGTCTCCGGCAGCCGGACGCTGAAGGACGCGATGAACGAGGCCCTGCGCGACTGGGTCACCAATGTCGAGGACACCTTCTACATCATCGGCACGGTCGCCGGCCCGCACCCCTATCCGCTGCTGGTGCGCGACTTCCAGTCGGTGATCGGCAACGAGACGCGCGACCAGATCATGCAGGCCGAGGGCCGCATGCCGGACACGCTGGTGGCGGCGGTCGGCGGCGGATCCAACGCCATCGGCCTGTTCCACCCCTTCCTCGACATGCCGGAGATCGCCATCCACGGCGTCGAGGCGGCGGGCCACGGCCTCGACAGTGGCAAGCACGCGGCGTCGCTGACCGGCGGCCGCCCGGGCGTGCTGCACGGCAACCGCACCTACCTGCTGCAGACCGCGGACGGCCAGATCGAGGAGGCGCATTCGATCTCCGCCGGCCTCGACTATCCCGGCATCGGGCCGGAGCATGCCTGGCTGCACGATGTCGGCCGGGTGATCTATTCCTCGATCACCGACAAGGAGGCGCTCGAGGCCTTCCAGCTCTGCGCCAGGCTCGAAGGCATCATCCCGGCGCTCGAATCGGCGCATGCGCTGGCGCATGTGATGCGCATCGCGCCGGACCTGCCCCAGGACAACCTGCTCGTCATGTGCCTCAGCGGCCGTGGCGACAAGGACATCTTCACGGTGGCCGACGCGCTCGGAGTGACGATCTGATGACCCGCATCACCGCGCGCTTCGCCGAGCTGAAGGCACACAACCGGGCGGCCCTGGTCACCTTCGTCACCGCCGGCGACCCGGATGCCGAGACCAGCTTCAAGATCCTCGAAGGCCTGCCCAAGGCCGGCGCCGACCTGATCGAGATCGGCATGCCCTTCACCGACCCGATGGCCGACGGGCCGGCGATCCAGGCGGCCGGCCTGCGGGCGCTCGCCGCCGGCATGACGCTGCCGAAGACGCTCGACCTGGTCCGCCGCTTCCGCGCCGGCGATCAGACCACGCCGGTCGTGCTGATGGGCTACTACAACCCGATCTACTCCTATGGCGTCGAACGCTTCCTGGCCGACGCCAAGGCCGCCGGGGTGGACGGGCTGATCGTGGTCGACCTGCCGCCGGAGGAGGATGCCGAGCTGTGCCTGCCGGCGCTGGCGGCGGGGATCGACTTCATTCGCCTGGCGACGCCGACCACCGACGACGCCCGGCTGCCGGTGGTGCTGCGGAACACCTCGGGCTTCATCTACTACGTCTCGGTCACCGGCATCACCGGCGCGGCCGCGGCGAATGCGGCGGCGGTGCAGCCGGCGGTCGACCGGCTGCGGCGCCACACCGACCTGCCGGTGGCCGTGGGCTTCGGCATCCGCACGCCGGAGGCGGCGGCCGCGATCGCCCGTATCGCCGACGCCGCGGTGGTCGGCTCCGCCATCGTTGAGGAGATCCGCCACTCGCTGCACGCCGACGGCCGCCCGACCGTCGCCACGGTCGAATCGCCCCTGGCCCTGGTCCGCCGCCTGGCCGAAGGCGTCCGCGGGGCGCGGTGAGCGCGGGCCTATGGCTCGAACAGCTTGCGCAGCGTCGTCAGGGTCTGGGCGAGGGTGGGAGCCGATACAGCGCCGAGCCGTTTCACCAGCCGCTGCTTGTCCAGCGTCCTGATCTGATCGAGGAGCACCAGGCCGGTCTTGCCCTGGAAGCTGACCGGCACGCGGAAGCCGGCCGGCCGGCTTCCGGTCGTCATCGGCGCCGCGATCACCGTCCGCAGATGGTCATGCAGCTCCGGCGGTGAAATGATCAGGCAGGGCCGCGTCTTCTGGATCTCGCTGCCGATGGTGGGGTCGAGCGCGATCAGCCAGACCTCGCCGCGCTTCACCATTCCAGCCGGTCGTCGTCGGCATTGCCGAATTCGGGCCAGACAAGTGCGTCGTCGCCGGCCTCGGCGATTCGCTTGGCATCCTCCGCCCAGCCGGCCCGCGGGGTCTCGCGGCTCGGCACGATGATCAGGCGGCCTTCTTCGACCAGCAGTTCCACATCATCGCCGGCCTTGGCCCCGATCTCCGTCAGCAGGGGCTTGGGAATGATCACCCCCGAAGAGTTTCCCATTTTCCGGACAGTGCTGCGCATCGCTGTGATCGTCCCTGGCCGCCTTGCTCCACGATAGATCAGGACGTGTTCTGTTGCAACGCGGTTGTAACGAAAGCGCCTATGCCGACGGCGTCTGCGTCGCTCCCTCATCTTGACGCGCCCGGCCGAAAGGCGGAAAACCGCGGCATGAACTGGCTGACCAACTACATCCGCCCGAAGATCCGGGCCCTCGTCTCCTCGTCCCGGCCGGAGACGCCGGACAACCTGTGGACGAAGTGCGGGAACTGCGAGGCGATGCTGTTCCATCGCGATCTGGAGGCGAATCTCTACGTCTGCCAGCATTGCGGCCATCATATGCGGCTGGCCCCGGCCAAGCGTCTCGCCATGCTGTTCGACGACGGCAAGTACGAGACCATCGAGCTGCCGAAGCCGGTGGTCGATCCGCTCAGGTTCCGCGACACCAAACGCTACACCGACCGGCTGAAGGACTTTCAGGCCAAAACCGGCCGTCACGATGCTCTGGTCGTCGCCCATGGCAAGATGGGCGGCCGCGACACCGTGGTCGCCGTTTTTGACTTCGATTTCCTTGCTGGGACAATGGGCACCGCGGTGGGCGAGGGGCTGGTCGCCGCCGCCAAGCTGGCGGTGATGCAGCACGCGCCGTTGGTCGTGGTGCCGGCCTCGGGCGGCGCCCGCATGCAGGAAGGCATCCTGTCGCTGATGCAGATGCCGCGCTCGGTCATCGCGGTCGAGCAGGTCAAGGACGCCGGCCTGCCCTACATCGTGGTGCTGACCGACCCGACCACGGGCGGCGTCACCGCCTCCTTCGCCATGCTCGGCGACGTGCACATCGCCGAGCGCGGCGCGCAGATCGGCTTCGCCGGCGCCCGGGTGATCGAGGAGACCATCCGCGAGACCCTGCCGGAGGGCTTCCAGCGCGCCGAATACCTGCTCGACCACGGCATGGTCGATGTGGTGGTGGTGCGCAAGGAGCTGCGCGAGACGCTGATCCGCACCCTCGGCCATCTGGCCGGCGGCACCCAGACACCGGCGGACGACATCGTGGTCGACCCGGCCGACATCGCCGCGGCGGCCGTGATCGAGGGCGAGCCCGCCTATCGTGCCTGACGCCGGCGTGGGTGCAGTCGAGGCCGCGCTCGACCGGCTGACCCATCTGCATCCGAAGCGGATCGACCTGTCGCTCGGCCGCACCGAGCGCCTCCTGGCCGCGCTGGGCGATCCGCATCTGCGCCTGCCGCCGGTGGTGCATGTCGGCGGCACCAACGGCAAGGGGTCGACCACCGCCTTCCTGCGCGCCTTCCTGGAGCAGGCGGGCTACCGCGTCCATGTCTACACCTCGCCGCATCTGGTGCGGTTCCACGAGCGCATCCGCCTGGCCGGATCGCTGATCGACAGCGCGGCCCTGGTCGATCTGCTGGAGCGGGTCGAGACCGCCAATGCCGGCCAGCCGGTGACCTTCTTCGAGGCGACGACCGCTGCCGCCTTCCTGGCCTTCGCCGAGGTCCCGGCCGACGCCGTGCTGCTCGAGGTCGGCCTCGGCGGCCGCTACGACAGCACCAATGTGGTGCCGCGCCCGGCCGCCACCGCGGTCACCCGCATCTCCATGGACCACATGCAGTTCCTCGGCGACACGATCGAGGCGATCGCGGCGGAGAAGGCGGCCATCGCCAAGCCCGGCGTGCCGATGGTGGTGGCGCCGCAGCAGAGCCGTGCGGCCGTGTCTGTCCTGACCCGCGACATCGAATCGGCCGGGGCGCCGCTGCATCTCGCCGGCCGCGACTGGTCGGTGACCCCCGCCGCAGACGGCTTCGTCCTGCGCACGCCTCAGGGCGAGCGGAATTATCCCCGCCCGGCGCTGCCTGGCGACCACCAGTTTGCCAACGCCGCCACCGCGATCCGGCTGCGCGACCTTCTCACCGGCTTCGACATCCCGGAGGAGGCGGTGCGAAGCGGCCTGGCCTCGGTCGAATGGCCGGCGCGGCTGCAGCGGCTGAGCCGCGGCCCGCTGCCGGCCCTGCTGCCGCCGGGCTGGGAGCTGTGGCTCGACGGCGGCCACAACGACAGCGCCGGCGAGGTGCTGGGGCATTGGCTCGGCGGGCTCGACCCGCGGCCGCTGCACCTGGTCTGCGGCATGCTGGAGAGCAAGCAGCCGCAGGAGTTCCTGCGGCCGTTGGCCCCCTTCGTCCGCCCCATCCGCACCGTGCGGATCCCGGGCGAGGACGCCAGCCTGCCGGCCGAGGCCGTGGCCGACCACGCCCGCGCCGTCGGCCTGACCGACGTGGCCGCGGCCGACGGCTTCGAAGCCGCGGTGGCCGCCGCGGCCCGGCCCGGCGACCCGCCCGGCCGGGTGCTGATCTGCGGCTCGCTCTACCTCGCGGGCCGGGTGCTCGCCGGCAACGGCTGAGCGTTGCCTCTTGCCGCCGCCGCGCCTATTGTCGCCGCCCGAATGAGAACGGACAGCCCATGGCCGATCGACCCATCCCTGCCGACATCGCGGGCCTGAGCTTCGAGGACGCCCTCGCCGAGCTGGAGACCATCGTGCGCCAGCTCGAGGCGGGGCAGGGCAAGCTCGACGACAACATATCGGCCTATGAACGTGGCGCCTTGCTTCGTGCCCATTGCGAGGCGAAGCTGCGCGAGGCGCAGGCGCGGGTCGAGATGATCTCGCGCGCCGCCGACGGCACCGTCACCGCCAAACCCGCGACTTTCGATTGAGGCCGTGTCTTGTCGATTGATCTGAGCAAAGCCATGGCCGAGGCGGGCGTGCAGCTCGAGCGCGTCCTGGACCGCCTGCTGCCCAAGCCCCAGGCGGGCGAACCGCCGCTGGCCGAGGCCATCCGCTACGCCTCGCTGGGCGGCGGCAAGCGGCTGCGCCCGTTCCTGGTGGTGTCGTCCGCGCGGCTGTTCGGCGTCGCCGAGAGCTGCGCGCTCCGCGTCGGCGCGGCGGTCGAGATGATCCATTGCTACTCGCTGGTCCATGACGACCTGCCGGCGATGGACAATGACGACCTGCGCCGCGGCAAGCCGACCACGCACAAGGCCTATGACGAGGCCACCGCGATCCTGGCCGGCGACGCGCTGCTGACCCAGGCCTTCGAGGTGCTGGCCGACAGCGAGACCCATGCCGACCCGAAGGTCCGCATCGCCCTCGTCGCCGCCCTCGCCCGGGCGGCCGGCGCCTCCGGCATGGTCGGCGGCCAGGCGCTCGACATGCAGGCCGAGCAGACGCCGCTGACCGAGATCGGCGCCATCACCCGGCTGCAGCGGCTGAAGACCGGCGCCTTGTTCGAGTTCTCCTGCGAGGCCGGGGCGATCCTCGGCAAGGTCGAGGATTCGCGGCGCGGCGCGCTGCAGGCCTATGCCCATGATATGGGCCTGGCCTTCCAGATCGCCGACGACCTGCTCGACGTCCGCGGCCGGGCCGAGGAGATCGGCAAGACCCCGGGCAAGGACCAGGCGGCGGGCAAGGCGACCTTCGTCTCGATCCTCGGCCTCGAGCGGGCGGAGTCGCAGGCGCGCATGCTGGTCGACCAGGCCTGCCGCCATCTCGACGTGTTCGGCGACCGGGCCGAGGCGCTGCGCGCCGTCGCCCATTTCGTGGTCGAGCGCAAGGCCTGAGGCAGAACCGGGTCCCGCTCCGCTGCGTTGACGATTCCCCCGAATTTCGGATAACTGCTCCGGGGTTCGAGGGGGGACGGTCATGCCGTATCTCGGCATTCTCATCTATGCCTGCCAGCTCGGCTGCCTGGTGCATGCGGTGCGCAGCGGGCGGGCCAATTACTGGTTCTACATCCTGCTGTTCGCGCCGGGGCTGGGCATCGCCGCCTATATCCTGGTCGAGCTGCTGCCGGAATGGCTGAACCTGCGGCCGGTGCGCGACGTCCGCAAGCAGCTGGTCGCGTCGGTCGATCCGGAGCGGCGGCTGCGCGCCCTGCGCCAGGTGCATGAGGACCAGCCGAGCACGGCCAACAAGGTGCCGCTGGCGGAGGAGCTGCTGCATCTCGGCCGCCCGGCGGAAGCCCTGCCGCTGCTGGAGGAAGCGATGGTCGGGCTGCATGCCGACGATCCCACCTTCGGCCGGCTGCGGGCCGAGGCCCTTCTGATGCTCGGCCGGCCGCAGGACGCGGTCGACGTGCTGGACGAGGTGGCCGAGACCAACCCCGAGGCCACGGATTCCAAGCGCCGCCTGGTGCATGCCCGCGCCCTCTGCATGATGGGCCGCACCGACGACGGCATCGTGCTGCTGCGCCAGCTGCTGCCGATCTTCGCCGGCGAGGAGGTCCGCGCCTGGCTGGCCCGGGCCGAGGCCGAGCGCGGCGACCATGCCGCGGCCGAGACCCTGTGGCGCGAGATCCTGACCCGCGCCGGCAAGTCGACCCGCAGCTACCGCGCCATCAACAAGAGCTGGATCGACGAGGCCAAGGAAGGACTCGGGCAGGTCGCCTGACGCCGGCCTCTCAGCCAGAGCCCCACGCCCTTGCATGCCCGGCCCGTGGCCTTTCTGCTTCTGTCCGACAAATTCCTCGGGCAGACAGGGACGAACGGAATGGGGGAAACGCGGGAATGGCGGCGATCGGCGCCCAGAAGCTGGACGGGGCGGAGGGCGGGCATGGCTCCGGCATCCTGCTATTCTTCCTCGGCATGTCGCTGTTCACCTTCAACGACGCGCTGGGCAAGTGGCTGGTCGCCGACTACACCGTCGGCCAGGTGCTGCTGATCCGCAGCATCGGCGCCTTCATCCTGCTGCTGCCCTGGGTGATCCGCGGCTTCCGCGGCCTGCTGACGCCCGACCAGCCCTGGATGAACCTGCTGCGGGTCAGCCTGATGGCGGCCGAGGTCGCGATCTTCTACCTCGCCGTGCGCGGCCTGCCGCTGGCCGACGTCATGACCTTCTACATGGCCGCGCCGCTGATCGTGACCGCGCTGTCGGTGCCGCTGCTCGGCGAAAAGGTCGGGCCGCGGCGCTGGGCGGCGGTGCTGATCGGCTTCGTCGGCGTGCTGATCGTGCTGCGCCCGACCGGGGCGGCGCTGTCCTCCTCGGCCCTGATCGCGCTGGCCGGCGCCACCCTGTTCAGCCTGATCCTGATCGTCACCCGCCGCGTCCGCCACACCGGCGGGCTCGGCCTGATCACCTACCAGATCCTCGGCACCGGCCTGGCCGGCGCCGCCACCGTGCCCTTCGCCTGGGTGCCGCCGACCGGCTTCGACTGGGCGCTGCTGCTCGGCCTCGGCGTGGTGGCGATGGGCGCGCATCTATGCATGAACAAGGCGCTGTCGCTGGCTCCGGCCGCGGTGGTGGCGCCCTACCAGTACTCCACCATCGTCATCGCCGCGGCGCTCGGCTGGGCGATCTGGGGCGACGTGCCGACATCGCAGATCATCATCGGCAACCTGGTGATCATCGCCTCCGGCCTGTTCATCTACTACCGCGAGCGGCAGTTGAAGGGGGAGTAGGAGCTTACAAGTTCCCCGGATTCCCCGGCTTGAGCTCCCCCACCGCGACCAGCGCCCCGTCATCGGCGAACAGCTGGACCTTGCTACCGTCCAGCTGGACCCGGTCGCATTCCTTGGTCTCGCCCAGGTCGAAGCACATGTGGTCGTTCTCGATCGACCACTGCCCGGCATAGGGGCCGTCGTCGCCCAGCCCGTGGATGGTGCCGTCGGCGGCGTAGAACTCGGTGTATTCGACGTCGCCGGCCGTCCCCTCGACCGTGTTGCCGACGATCTGGGCCTGGATCTGCGCGCCGGTCAGCGCATCGGCGGCCAATGCGGCGGCGGCCAGGGCGGGGGACAGCAGCAGCGGCAGGACGATCGCCAGGGGTCGAATCATGGGCAGGCTCCGTGAAGGACGCGCGATCATAGTCGCGTCGCCGCGGCAGGGGGAGGGCCGTTCCGCCGTCGAAGCTGCGTCATGGTTTCGACGCGATCTGGCGTATAGTTTGTCGCAGGGGCCCCGGCGATCCGGGGCGCCGTGATGGGGGGATCTCATGGCCTTGAAGCTGCGTTTCGCCACCTTTGCCGCGGCGGTGGCGCTCCTGACCGCGACCTTGGCCCTCCCCCCGACCGCCGCCGCCTACCAGGCGCCGGGCTTCGCTGCCGGCGCCGCCGCCTATGCCAGGAAGCTGGAGCAGCAGGCCAGCGCCGTCCCCGCGGACCAGCGGGCCGACCTGAAGGCCCTGCAGTCCCGCGCGGCCGACGCGGCCAAGGGCGAGCGCTGGGGCGACGCGGTCACGGCCTACCAGCTGATCCTCGGCCAGCGCCCCGCCGACGCCGGTGCCTGGTTCGGCCTGGCCCAGGCGCTGCAGCAGACCTCGCCCTATTCGCAGGATGGCCTGAACGCCGCCTTTGCCGCCTACAGCAACGCCGGCACCGACAAGCTGCGCGGCGCCGCCCTGATCCAGCTGGCCCGGGGGCTGGAGCAGCAGGACAAGGGCCGCGAGGCGATCAAGGTCGCGGCCGAGGGCGCGCAGCTGGCGCCAAGCGACGACAACACCGAATACGCCAACACCCTGCGCGACCAGTACGGCTTCCGCGTCACCTCGACCTACGCCCAGAACGATCGCGACGCGCCGCAGCTCTGCGCCGACTTCTCCGATTCGATCGTCGACGGCCGCACCGTCCGCTATTCCGACTACGTCAGGATCGAGCCGGCGGTGCCGGTCGAGGTGATCCCGTCGGACAAGCAGATCTGCCTCGAAGGCGTGTCGTTCGGCCAGACCTACACCGTCACGCTGCTGGCCGGCATCAAGTCGGTCGACGGCGACGCGCTCACCGCCGATGACAGCTTCGACCTGACGGTCGACGACCGCCCGGCCAGCGTGGTGTTCCGCGGCAGCGCCTATGTCCTGCCCAAGGGCGGCGAGGGCACCGTGCCGCTGACCACGGTCAACATCTCCGAGGTCAAGCTGCGCCTGCTGCGCATCAACGACCGCAACCTGGTCGACCAGGTGGCGCAGGGCCGCATCGGCCAGATGCTGGAAAGCTACGACGTCGACAGCCTGGCCCAGGATGCCGGCGAGGAGGTGTGGTCCGGCACCATGCCGGTCGAGGGCGAGACCAACAAGGCGGCGATCACCGGCGTGCCGATGGACACGCTGCTGCCGCAGCCGAAGCCGGGCGTCTACCTGCTCGCGGCGGTGGACGCCGGGGCCGACGAGGACAGCTACCAGACCCCGGGCACGCAGTGGATCGTGGTCACCGATCTCGGCCTCGCCACCTTCTCCGGCCAGCAGGGGCTGACCGTGGCGGCGCGCGCGCTGTCCTCGGCCAAGGCTCAAGCTGGCGTCAAGCTGGCGCTGCTGGCCCGCAACAATGCGGTGCTGGGCGAGGCGCAGACCGACGCCGGCGGCCTCGCCACCTTCCCGGCCGGGGTGATGGCCGGGCAGGGCGGCAACCGGCCGGCCGCGGTCTATGCCTACGGCTCCGGCGACTTCACCTTCCTCGAGCTCACCGGCCCGGCCTTCGACCTGTCCGACCGCGGCGTCAGCGGCCGGGCCGAGCCGGGGCCGCTCGACGCCTTCCTCTACCCGGAGCGCGGCGTCTACCGCCCGGGCGAGACGGTGCATCTGACCACGCTGCTGCGCAACGAGCGCGCGGCCGCCATCGACGGCGTGCCGCTGACGGTCAAGATCAGCCGGCCGGACGGGGTCGAGGCCCGGGTCGAGCAGGCGTCGGACCAGGGCGGCGGCTCCTACAGCATCGACGTGCCGCTGGCCGACAGCGCCTATACCGGCACCTGGACCGCCGAGGCCTATGTCGACCCGAAGGGCCAGGCGATCGGCAGCACCCCGTTCCAGGTCGAGGATTTCGTGCCGGCGCGGATCCGCGTCGACCTGAAGACCGAGGCCAAGGACCTGCGCGTCGCCAAGCCCGCCGTCGTCGCCATCGACGCCCAGTTCCTGTACGGCGCCCCGGCCGCCGACCTCGCCACCGAGGCCAGCCTGACCCTGCAGCAGGCGGCGACGCCCTTCCCGGACTACTCCGACTACAAGTTCGGCCTTTTGCAGGACGCCTTCTCGCCGCGCACCCGCCCGATCACCACGCCCGCGACCGACGCCGCGGGCCAGAGCCGGGTCGACATCCTGCTCGACGGCCTGCCCGACACCACCGTGCCGCTCGAGGCCGAGATCCGCACCGCGGTGTTCGATTCCAGCGGCCGCACCGCCAATGAGACCATGACCCTGCCGGTGCGCCAGGAGCACCCGTGGATCGGCGTCAAGCCGCTGTTCTCGGGCTCCCTGGCGGAAGGCTCCGACGCCCGCTTCGAGGTCATCGGCCTCGACGCCGGCGGCCGCCCGGCCGCGCTCCGCGGCCTGCGCTGGGACCTGGTGGAGGAGATCCACGACTACCAGTGGTATTCGACCGACGGGCATTGGGACTACAAGGTCGTCACCCGCGACCGCAAGGTGGCGGACGGCACGGCCGACGTCGCCCCGAACGCGCCGGCGGCGATCCGCCAGGCGGTCGGCTGGGGCAATTTCCGGCTCGACGTCTACGACCCCGAGGGCGGCGGCGCCACCTCGGCCCGGTTCTACGCCGGCTGGTGGGTGTCGGACGACCCGAACCCGACCCCGGACAAGTTGACCGTCGCCCTCGACCGCGCCAGCTACAAGGCCGGCGACACCGCCCGGGTGCGGATCGAGCCGCCCTTCGCCGGCGACGTGCTGCTGTTCATCGCCAATGACCGGGTGCTGGAGACGCGCGACGTCGCGGTCCCGGCCGACGGCGCCACGGTCGAGATCCCGGTCTCGTCCGACTGGGGCGCCGGCGCCTATGTCCTGGCCACCGCCTTCCGCCCCTCGGGCGAGGGCGGGGAACGCCGCCACGGTCCCGGCCGCGCCGTCGGCGTCGCCTGGTTCGGCATCGACGTCACCGAGCGGGTGCTGGGCGTCTCGATCGACGCCCCGGCCGAGATCCGGCCGAACCAGCGGCTCGACCTGCCGCTGACCGTCACCGGCGTGCCGCAGGGGCAGAGCGCCTGGGTCACGCTGGCCGCGGTCGACGAGGGCATCCTGCTGCTCACCGACTTCCAGTCGCCGGACCCGACCGACCATTATTTCGGCCGCCGCGCCCTCGGCGTCGAGATGCGCGACGCCTATGGCAGGCTGATCATCAGCGACGGCCGCCGCGGCCAGGTCCGCACCGGCGGCGACGCCGCGGCCCAGCAGATGTCCGGCCTGCCGAAGCGCTCCACCCGCACCGTCGCGCTGTACAGCGGCATCCTGCCGGTCGGCGCCGACGGCCGCGTTACGGTTCCGCTCGACCTGCCGGATTTCGACGGCGAGTTGCGGCTGATGGCGGTGGCCTGGACGCCGACCGCGCTCGGCGCCGCCTCCACCGCGATGAAGGTGCGCGACCCGGTGATCGCCGAGATCGGCGTGCCGCGCTTCCTGGCGCCGGGCGACCAGGCCCAGTTGGCCTTCTCGCTGCGCAACCTGTCCGGCCCGGCCGGCGACTATGGCGTGCGCGTCGCGGTCGAAGGCCCGCTCTCGATCGCGGCCGCCTCGGCCCAGTTCACCCAGACCGTCGCGGCGGGGGCCGAGGCACGTCGCGCGATCCCGCTGACCGCCACCGCCACCGGCGTCGGCAAGATCAGGATCAGCGTCACCGGCCCCGACGGCTTCCAGCGCGACCGCGACTGGGACCTGTCGGTCCGCCCGGCCCAGGCGCTGACCACCGACCGCATCGCCACCCTCGTCCAGCCCAACCAGTCGGTGGTGCTGAACGCCGACCTGGTGAAGGGCTTCCTGCCCGACACCGTCCAGGTCTTCGCCAGCTTCTCCACCCGCCCGACCTTCGACATCCCGGGCCTGTTGAAGGCGCTGGACGACTATCCCTATGGCTGCGTCGAGCAGACCACCAGCCGGGCGCTGCCGCTGCTCTACGTCGCCAAGGTGGCGGAGAAGGTCGACAGCGGCTTCCGGCCGGACGACGTGCGCCGCAAGGTGCAGGGCGCGATCGACCGGATCATGACGGCGCAGCAGCCGGCCGGCGGCTTCGGCATGTGGTCGCCCTTCGGCGAGGCCAACCCCTGGCTCTCCGCCTATGCGCTCGACTTCCTGACCCGGGCGCGGGCCGAGGGCGGCTATCGCATCCCGGAGCGCGCCTATCAGCGCGGCGTCAAGTACCTGTCGAACTACCTCGACTGGTACGAGGCACGCACCGAATGCACCCCGGCCAGCGCCTATGCGCTCTATGTCGTGGCCCGGGCCGGCGGCGGCGATGTCGGCACCATGCGCTACTACGTCGACAACTGCCTGCCGAAGTACCAGACCCCGGTGTCCCAGGCGCAGATCGCCGCGGCCGCCGCCCAGTTCGGCGACACGGCGCGCACCGCCAAGGCCTTCGCCGCGGCGACCTCGACCGAGCGTCCGTCGAACTTCTATGGCGATTACGGCTCGCCGCTGCGCGATCACGCCGCCACCGCGGCGCTGCTGCACGAGGCCAAGCAGCCGCAGGACGAGGTGCTGCAGCAGGTCGACGTCGCCGCCGACCTGTTCGCCCGGGACCGGTACTGGAGCACCCAGGACATGACCTGGCTGCTGATCGCGGCCGACGCGGCGCTGGACGGCGCCACGCCGCTGTCGCTCGACGTCGCCGGCAAGGCGGTGGCCGATCCGGGCACGATCTACCGGCTCGACCCCGAAGCCGCGGCTTTGGCCGCCGGCATCGCGGTGAAGAACACCGGCAGCGGGCCGATGCGCCAGGTGCTGACGGTGCGCGGCGTGCCGGCGGCGCCGCTGCCGGCGGGCGGCGACGGCTTCGAGATCACCCGCACCTATCTCGACCGTGACGGAAGGCTCATCGACCCGGCCAAGACGGCGGTGAAGCAGGGCGACCTCGTCACCGTGCTGCTGCGCGGCCGCGCCACTGACGATCTCGACCACCAGGCGCTGGTGGTCGACCTGCTGCCGGCGGGGCTGGAGATCGAGAACCCGTCAGTCGGCAACGGCGCGAAGCTCGGCGACATCGCCGACACGCTGTCGGACACGCAGCATGTCGAGATGCGCGACGACCGCTATATCGCGGCGATCGACCTGACCGGCGACACCCGGTACTTCACGGTGGCCTATCTCGCCCGCGCCGTGACCCCGGGCCGCTTCGCCCTGCCGGCGCCCTATGTCGAGGACATGTACCGCCCGCAATACAACGCCCGCGGCGGCTTCGGCGCCCTGACCATCGAGGCGCGGAAGTAGCGGCGCGCGTCCCTCCTTCCCCTCTCGCAGGCGAGGGGGAGGAGGGGGCGGCGGTCAGTGCCGCCACAGCACCTTGGGCTTCGGGAAGTCGAGGGCCTTGGAGATCTGCTCGACATCGCCAGTGAAGGTCGCCGACGAATAGATTTTGCCGTCGGTGCACTGGCCCCGGTAGACCGGGTCGTCGGTGACGATCACATAGGGCGCGCCTTTGGCCTCGGTGCACGGGCACAGGGCGCTGCCATCCGCCTGGATCATGCAGGTGACGCCCAGGCACTGGGCCCATGTCGTGGCCGGGTTGCCGCACAGGCCGGTGGCGGCGACCGGCGAGTACCGCGACTGCACCATCTGCGGCGGACCGACCAGCGGCTGGGGCGGAATGCATCCCGGTGGAATGCTCACCCCCGTCGGTCGCCGCGTCGTCACGAAGCAGCTGCAATTGTAGTTCGAGTCGCATTTGGCGACGGTGCAGTCCGCGAACACCTGGCCGGCTTCGCATCTCGCGAAGCTCGGGGGGCCCTCGGCCCGCGACGCGGCCGCGGGCATCAGCAGGCAGGCGAACAGGACCACCAGGCAGGCAGGCTTCACGGCACACCCCCGGATCGAGGCTGGAGTCGATCATGACTCCGCTGCCCGGGTTTCGCGAAATGACTCAATAATTCTAAAATACCGGGCGCGGTGATCTGTCTCGTCCTCAGGCGCTCTTCGGCTTCTTCTGGGATCGGACAGCGCGGGCGGCGACATTCAAGGCCACCGCGGCGCGGATCAGCGCCTGCAGCGCCGCTTCATCGATCTCCTCGCCCTCGCGGATATCGATGGCGCGCCGGGTGTTGCCGTCGAGGCTGGAGTTGAACAGGCCGGCCGGGTCCGCCAGCGCGGCGCCCTTGGCGAAGGTCAGCTTGACGACGGCCTTGTAGGTCTCGCCGGTGCAGATGATGCCGCCATGCGACCACACCGGAACCCCGCGCCACTTCCACTCCTCGACCACCTCGGGATCGGCCTGCTTGATCAGGGCCCGGACCCGGGCCAGCGTCGCGCCCCGCCAGTCGCCCAGCTCCTCGATTCTCGCGTCGATCAGCCGGGAGGGAGAGTCGCCGCCATTGCCGTCCTTCGTCATGCCTGCCGCCTTCATCAGTGTCGTCCCGTGGTTCACATCTTCTCGCCGGGCAATTCGCTGGCCTGCTTCACCCAGGCCGCGAACTGGGCTTCGTCGAGCGGCTCGTCCTCGCGGATGTCGAGGTAGCGCACGTCCTTCTGCTTCGACCCGCCGGGCGGGAGAGGGCGCAGCGACGCGCCGCGGAAGAACGCCACCTTGATGTATTTCGTGAAGCAATGGATGCCGAGGAACCAGGTCTGGTCCTCCATCCCGTACAGCGGCGAGTTCCACTTGACCGCCTTGCGCACGCCGGGGACGGCGCGCTCGATCAGCGCATCCAGGCGGCGCCCGAGATCGCTTTTCCAGCCCGGCATGGCGGCGATATAGGCCTGCACCGGGGCGTCGCCATAGCCCTTCGCGATCTGGGGATTGCCGCCGGACAGGAGGGGCGCGGCCGGCTCCTTGCTCTTGGCTGCGGCGGCCTTGGACGGTGCCTTCGCCGCGGTCTTCGCGGGCTTGCGGGCTGATGGATTGGCGACCGCCTGCTTCGCGGTCTTGGTTGATTTGGCGGACGTGTTGTCGGCCATGGCGTCCCCTCCGCTGATCGTCGGACACGTCATCGAGGATACTTTGATTCTTGATGACGGCGTCACCGTTATGGCAGCCGGGCTCCGGCCGGATCAGGCCGTGCCGCCGGCCTCCGCTTTCCGTGTTCGGTCTTCTCCGTAATCCGGGTCAGGCAGCAGCCCTCCTGTCCGGGGGACCAGAGATCGATCTCGAAGTCGAAGCCCGCAGCTTCCAGGGTCGCCTCGTCAAGCGCGGAGGCGCAGTGAAGCAAGGTGACGATTTCCTCATCGCTGCATCCGGCCTCGACCCATGCGTCCTTGATCGGGCAGGCCATCATCTTCACTTCGAGGCCTGTGCTGTCGAGCCGCCGGATGTCCGGGCAGAACACCGACCCGTCATCCGGTGATTTCGCGAAGCCTCTTGCCATGCATTCGAAGTCCCGCGGGGCGCAGCCCGCGAGCGATTTGCCGATATGAAGACCGTGGGCGCGACTTGCGCTTCGCATCACGTCCTTGGCTTCATCTTCGCCATAGCGGGCCTTGAGTTCGCGAAAGACCATCAGATAGGCCGTGCCCCGATCCTTGATGGCGTCATACAGCAATTTGTTGGTTGGCTTGTTGGTCAAATCTTCTCTCCGGGCCTCGAAAAACATGCGGCGGCCATGCAATAGCTTCTGCCTGCGACAGCAGTCTGCAAACTGGCTAGTGCCTTGTTTGGGCTTTTCCCGGTCTTTCGCATCACGCTTCAGATTTTCGTGAAGGCCACGCCAATAGGGCCGCAGGTCGCCCCGGGGTGGCTTGACCATCGTCGCGCGCTTCCGTGGGGTAAGCGTCGGGGCGAGGCCGTGGACCTCCACACGCCCGACCGTCTCCAAAGGGCGGCGAGCGGACGAAGGAGCCACGCTTCAAAAGGGCAACGCGGCTGACTTCGCTCCAGAGTCCCAGGACTGGTGATGCCTGTTAGCCTACGAACCAGCTAGTCGCCGCATCACGACTTCGAGCGTTGGCCACGGCGGACCCTTGCATATGGTCCTGAGGAGTTCGCGGCCTACTCGTCGCCCGTTCGGGAACTGGTCGCCTGCATCCCACCGCCACGCCGCGACCATCGCAAGAACGAGGGCCCGGCACTCGCCGAGCAGTTCTTGATCGGCGTCCGAATAGTGCTCGACGACCTCTTCGGGCACATGGGCGAGGTCGAATTCGACTGGCCCGCGGCAACACGTCTCGAGGTCGATGAACAGCGGCCCGTTCTTCGTGCTGAGCACGTTGCCCGGGTGCGGCTCGCCGTGCAGCAACTGCTCCGCGGCGCTGCGGTCGGCGATCGTTCGTCTTAGGCTCCTTAGCGTGCTGCCGAGAAGCTCACGGTCCGCGTCGGCGAGCGCCGGAGTTTGGTCGCGGCTCGCCACGAGTTGCTGAGCTTCCGCGACCCGATCCGTGAAGTGCGGCGTGGCGACATCGAGCTTGCGCATGCCGGCATGCAGCCGCTCGAGCGCCTTCGCGTAGTCGGCCGGCGCGACCCCACGAGCCGTCACAGGCGCGTAGTAGGTCCACAGCGTCACCACGAAGCCGTCACGCTCATAGGCGCGCGGCGCCGCGCGAGGCTCGAGCGCAGCCACCGGGCTCTCGGTCTCGGCGAGCCATTGGGCAAGCTCGATTTCGAACTGCGCCACCTGCTGCGCCAGAGGCGCCACCCGGGCAAGGACGTCACAAGGCAGCAGGCGCACGGCGAGCTTGTTCGAATTCTGCAGAACGACCGCGTCGTCGACCGTCAGGCCAAGCGCTGAGGCGATCGACATGGCCGCGGCCACCGCACGCGAAACCTCAGCTGCCTGCAAGGGAAGGCTCCGTCTGCACGCTTTCCATAAATGCTATTGTTTTCAGTGTCTTGATGCTTCGTGCAGATTCCCGCAAGTTCCCCGGCTTACCAAGCTTCTGCACACATTCGCACGCCGAGGTGGCCTAAGGCATAGAGCAATCGCGCGATAGAGCCGATAGTTCCGGTTGAGCCCAGAGGCTCCTACATCCTGTCGTAGAAGGACGAGGAGCCGACGAACCCCAATAGCCGAAGCGGCGTAAGCGCTCTATCTACCGCGTCCTTGTGTCGCTCTCGGTGGTGTGGTCGATGACCGCGATCGCATCGACCTCTATCAGGTAGCCTGGGGACATCGTCGCTATCCCGGCCACTACGTTTGCTGGTTTGTGATCTCCGAACAGCGCTATCTGGGCCTGTTCGATGATCGGGACGTGTTCGTCGCGGTTGTAATCGACGACGTAGATTGTGATCTTGCAGACTTGCTCGGGCCGGGCGCCGGCAGCAGCAAGCGCACGGCTGAGATTGCCGAACGCCAGGCGCGCTTGAGCCGCAAAATCACCATGGCCGACGAGCTTGCCGTGTCTGTCTTCGGGCTGCTGGCCCGAGACGAATACCAACTTGCTTCCCGTCGCGACGACGACCTGGCTGTACATTTCCGGAACCGGCAGATCATCCGGATTGATGCATTCGAGCGTCATTGATCAGGTCTCCTACTATTGGTAGCAAGAACTGCTAGAATTGCGTAAAGCGCGCTCGGCGGCACGTCCTGCAGGACGCACCTACGGCACCACCACGTCTTCGATCACAGCGATCGCATCCACTTCGATCAAATAGCCGGCATGGGCCAAACTCTCCACGCCTAACGGTGCCTTCGCCGAGGCCTTCGCGGGCTGATGGTTTGGCGACCGCCTGCTGTGCGGTCTTCGTTGACGTGGCGGACGTCTTGTCGGCCATGGCGTCCCCTCCGCTGATCGTCGGACATGTCATCGAGGATACTTTGATTCTTGATGATGGCGTCACCGTTATGGCAGCCGGGCTCTGCCCGGATCAGGCCGGGCGCCGGCCTCCGCTTCCCGCCTCTTGGCCGAGGCCGCATCGGGCCGGATTCGACCCGTGTCGGTCATTGGCGACGGCCGCGATGAACGGCTCGATCGAGATCCGAAGCGGATCTTATGCCGTGACGCCTCGAACATACGGTTCGGTTTCAAGGGAACACGTGACGACCTCGAGCATTCTTAAACGA
This sequence comes from Inquilinus sp. CA228, assembly GCF_052078665.1. NCBI lineage: Bacteria > Pseudomonadati > Pseudomonadota > Alphaproteobacteria > Rhodospirillales > Rhodospirillaceae > Inquilinus > Inquilinus sp. CA228. Next base: position 99,182 of record NZ_JBQJIK010000004.1, read on the forward strand.
AGGCCGCCTGCTGTCTGCCCCGTTCTTGACTGTACGATACCCCACACAGTCAGCTCATCCTGCCAGATCCCACAAAGGAAGCTGGAGTCTTTCGCGGAATGACTAGACCCTTCAAGACAATCATTTATTTCGCCGCTGCTATTTGCGCATCGATGGTGGGTCCGGTCGTCGCCCAGAACGCCCCCGAGCCTCCCCGGGTCGAGACCCGGCAGGGCGCCTCAGGGGTCGAATTGACCCTGAACGAGATCAACACCGAGAACTATCCGGACGTCGCCATCTTCGCGACCATTCTGAAAGACGGCGAGCCGGTCACCGGGCTCGGCGCGGGGGACTTCAAGGTCAGCGAGGACGAGGTGGAGCAGAGTCCGCTGACGGTCGAGGCGCAATTGCCGCCGCTCTCGGTCGTGGTGACGGTGGATGTCTCGGGCTCGATGTCCAAGCGCATGGATGCAACCAGGACCGCCGCCGCCGATTTCGTCGGCCGGCTTGGCAAGAACGACGCCGTGCAGCTGGTCAGCTTCCAGCGGGAGATCGCCACGCTGACTCCGATGACGATCGATAAGGAAAATGTCGTCGAGGCGATCGGCGGGCTCGCCGCCCGCGGCGACACGGCGCTTTTCGATGGCTTGTTGACCTCGCTCGACCTGGTGGCGGAACGCAAGGGCCGCAAGGCGGTGGTGCTGCTGTCCGATGGGGTGGACGACGACGGTACGGGCAAGCCGCTCAGCAAGGCGACGGTGCGGCAGGCGCTCGAACGTGCCGCCGAGATCAATGTCCCGGTCTTCGTCATCGGGCTGGGGACCGAGATGGACGAGGCGGTTCTGAAACAGATCGCCGGCGACACGGGCGGGCGCTATCTGCCGGCCCCTGAGGCCAGCCAGCTGGCTGACGTCTATGACAGCATCGGCAGTCAGCTGTCCGGCCAATACGCGATCCGCTACACCTCCTCCCTGCCGGCGGATGGCAGTGCGCGCCGGGTGGACCTGCGGGCAGCGGGCCTTGTCGTGGCGAAAAGCTATACCGCGCCGGGCGGGGCTGAAGCTGCGCTCGGGAAGCGTCAGGACATTGCAGGGAGAGACTGCGCGGTTCCGGCAGCGATCGCCGGGGAACGGTCGAATCTCGAGAAGGCCAACGAGGGCTACAAGCGCGACCTGCTCTCGATTGTGGATCGAAACGACGTGCGGAAGGCGGCGGTCAGGAGAATCCTCGCGGCCGCGGAGGCGACCCCGCCCGGAAGCATCGACTGCGCACGAGACACGCTGTCCTCCATCAACGGCCTTTACGACGAGAAGCTGATCGACATCTCGGATCGGAACGATCTCCGCAAACCGCCGACCCGAGCCCTTTCCGGTCTCTGCACGGCCGGCGGCGATCTGGAGACGCTGCAGGGATGCCTGATCTTCTACGCCGAGTTCTATGACAAGAAGCTGATCGAAATCACCACTCGGAACGACCTGATCCAAGCCATTGCCGGCCCTTATGTCGAAGCGCTCGGTCAGCTGGATGATCTCGATGCCGCGCTCGAACGCGCGAACCGACTCTATGAGATGGACGCGATTTCGATCACGACCCGCAACGAGATTCGCGACAAGCTCCGCGACAAGTTCCTGATGGGCAAGTGAGCGGCGGTGCGCTGTCCGGAACCGGTTGCCGCATCATCCAAAGCGCGCGTCCGGCTGCATCACCGCGCGCCCCCGCGAAGAGCCGGCATCGGGGGCGGAGTTAGTTAACACATTGTTCAATTGTGTTAATTCGCGATCTCGTTCATGCTACGTTCTATGGACAAGGCGCAGACCGATTCGATTTCGGAGGCCCCGTCCGCTCCCGCTGAGGAGCGGACGGCGCGGCATCTGCGCATGCTCGCCCGGGCGGCCGAGATCCAGATGGAGATCATGGAGGCGACCCGCACCGAGGCGGTGGAGGCACCGCAGCCCGGCGTCGACTATTGCAAGCGGATCGACGTGATCGCGAAGTCGCTGCGGCTCACCCTGCTCTTGGAGGACAAGTTCGCCAATCATCGCGACGATCGGCGCAAGGCCACGGCGAAGCGTGAGGCGGCCCAGGAGGACTCGCACGCGCTGCGGGTGAAGCTGGCGATGCTGGCGGCGGCCTACGAAGCGTCCGGGGATCAGGAGGAGGTCGAGCGCCGCGCCACCGAGGTGTGCGAGCGGGTGGAGCGGCCGGAGGTGGCGGAGCTGGTCGAGGCCAGCCGGGCCGAGGTCGCGGTGGCGGCCTTGTGCCGGCGCTGGGGCTATCCGCCGAATGTGGAGCGCTGGCTCGAGATGGCCGACGAGGCCATGGAGGAGCTGGGCTTCCTGCCGTCGGAGGACGGTGAGGACGACCCTGAGGATGCGCCCGAGCCTCGCCCGGCCGGTGTCGACCGCCGCAAGCCGAAGCCGCCGGACACGGGATAGCTCCGTAGGTTGGGTTCGCCTTGGGCGAACCCAACATCCCGCCGCCATCGCGGCCCCCGATCCTGTTGGGTTCGCTTGCCGCGAACCCAACCCACGAGATACGGATTGCTTTGCCTCTCCCGCTCTGCGGGAGAGGTCGGAGGCGCTTGCGCCTCCGGGTGAGGGCCCTTTGTCGAGGCCGGGATCCATCCTCACCCGGCCTCGCTGCACGAGCCCGCCCTCGGCACCTTCCGCTCCCCCGCACTCACGGGCTGGCATCCGGTGCGGCCCTTTGTAGGATGCAGGCAGGCGCGGCCGGAGCGGCCCGCCGAGTCGCGACGGGAGGATACATGGCCGACATCGCCTATCTCGGCCTCGGCCTGATGGGCCGGGGCATGGTGCGCAACCTGCTGCAGGCGGGCCACCGCGTGCATGCCTGGAACCGCAGCGCCGTGGAACTGCCGGAGGAGATCGCCGCCCATCCCTTCTATGTCCGCGCCGCCTCGGTGGCGGAGGCGGCCGCCGGCCGCGACCGAATCATGCTCTGCGTCACCGGGCCGGACGCCCAGCGCGGTGTGCTGCTCGGCCCCGACGGCGCCTTCGCCCATGCCGCCAGGGGCGCGGTGGTCGTCGACAGCACCACCACCGACCCCGCGGTGTCGCGCAGCCTGGCGGAAGCGGCCGCGCAGGCCGGCCATGGCTATCTCGACGCCCCGGTCTATGGCAGCAAGGACCAGGCCTGGGACGGCAGCATCGGCTTCATCGTCGGCGGCGACGCCGCGGTGCTGCAGGCGGTGCGGCCGATCCTGGAGGCGGTGTCGGGCGGGGTGCACCATCTCGGCCCCAGCGGCGCCGGCGCGGTGATGAAGCTGATCGGCAACCTGCTGTCGGCGGCGCAGATGGCGGCGCTCGGCGAGGGCCTGGCCCTGGCCTGCAAGAACGGGCTGGCGGCCGAGGGCGTGATCGAGGTGCTGGACCGGTTCGGCGGCTCCTCCGGCGTCATCCGCGGCACCGCCCGCAAGACCCTGGCCAACGACTTCACGCCGGCCTTCCACCTCAAGAACATGGCCAAGGACATCGGGCTGATGCTGGATCTCGGCCGCGCCAGCGGCGTGCCGATGCCCGGCACCGCCCTGACCGCGGAGCTGTACCGCGCCGCCCTGGTCGCCGGCTATGGCGAGCTGCAGGCCAATGCCGTGCACAAGCTCCAGTTCCGCCTCGCCGGCATCGAGGAATGAACCTCCCATCCCACCCGGCCACGGCCGGCGGCGCCTACACCCAGCTGGCGACGCTGGCCGATGGCCGGATCCTCCGCTATCGCCGCATGGGCGCCGGCGGCGGCATTCCGATCGACCCGATCGTCATGGTGCACGGCTTCGCCGGCGAGCTGCTGACCTGGGCCGCCTGCCAGGTGCAGCTCTCGGCCCGGCATCCGACCTATGCGCTGGACCTGCCCGGCCATGGCGGCTCGTCCCAGGATCTTGGTTCGGGCGGCGTGCCCGGCCTGGCCGATGCCCTGCTGGCCTTCCTCGACGCCGTCGGCATCGGCCGCGCCCATCTGGTCGGCCATTCGCTGGGCGGGGCGGTGGTGATGCAGGCGGCCCTGTCCCGCCCCAGCCACGCCGCCTCGCTGACCCTGGTCGCGTCCAGCGGCCTGGGCGAGGAGGTCGACACCGGCTTCATCGACCGGCTGCTCGGCGCCGGTGATCCGGAGACGCTGGCGACGGTGCTGCGGCCGCTCTACGCCGATCCCGGGCTGATCACGGCTGAGCTCGGCGAGCTGGTGCTGACGGCCCTGTCCGGCCCGGGCGTGCGCGCGACGCTGCGCCGCCTGGCCGACCAGTGTTTCGCCCCGGGCCGCCAGCGCCTGGTGCTGCGCGACCGGCTGGCGGAGCTGGCCGTGCCGGTCCAGGTGCTGTGGGGCACGGACGACTCCGTCCTGCCGGCGCGTCAGGCCCAGGGGCTGCCGCCGGCGGTGGCGGTGCACCTGTTCCCCGGCCAGGGCCACATGCTGCCGATCGAGGCGGCGGCCGGGGTCAGCCGGCTGATCGAAGAGATCGTCGCCGCCGGCTGACGGGCGGAGGGGTCATCATACCACCTTGCCGGCGCGCGCGATCTGCGCTTCGCTGCCCCCTACTCGTCCTTGCCGGAGCCCGGAATGGCGGAACTCGATCGGCTGAGCGATCTGATCGGCCGGATCTACGACGCCGGGACTGATCCCGACGCCTGGCGGCCCGTGCTCACCGACATCTGCCGCTGGACCGGCGGCGAGGTGGCGCAGGTCCTGGTGCTGGAAGCCACGGCCGCGGCCCCCTTCTTCACCGCCGCCGTCGGCTACGACCCGGCCGCCCATGCCCGCTACCTGCGCGACTATGCGCTGGAGGATCCGCGCCTGCCGGCCTGGCGGCGCCTGCCGCCGACCGTCCATCGCTGCCATCAGGTGGTCGACGCCGCCTGGTTCGACCGCCAGGATTTCGGCGCCTTCCTGGACGAGAACGGCTGCCGCTGGGCCATGGGCGCCATCGATCCGGACTTCGACGGCGTCGCCGGGATGAGCGTGCGCCGGCCGCGCCGGGCCGGACCGTTCACGCTGGAGGAGGCGCACCGCTTCGACCTGCTGGTGCCGCATATCCGCCGTGCGCTGGCGCTGGCCCAGCGGCTGGACGGGCTGGCCGGCCGGGCCCGGCTCGCCGAGGATGTGCTCGACCGGTTCGACCGGGCGGTGGTGCTGCTCGCCGCCAGCGGCCGGGTGGTGCATGTCAACGCCATGGCCGACCGGCTGTTCGAGAGCGGCCGGCTGCAGCTGCGCGGCAACCGGCTCGATTCCGCCGATCCGGCCGAAGCGGCGGCGCTGCGCGGGCTGATCGCGGCCACACTGGACCCGAGGCCCGGCGGCGATGCGGTGAAACTCTTGTCCGGCACCGCCGGGGCGCCGCTGATCGCCAGCGGCTGCCGCCTGCCGGACCGGCGCCCGACCGCCGTCGCCACGCCGCAGGCCGTGGCGGCGCTGTTCCTGAGCCCGATCGGGGCCAGCCGGGACGATCTCGGCCGGGTGCTGCCGGGGCTGTTCGGCCTCAGCCGGGCGGAGGCGCGGCTGGCCGTGGCCCTGCATGACGGCTTCTCGCTGTCCGAGATCGCGGGGCAGCTGCAGCTCAGCCGCGAGACGCTGCGCAGCCAGCTCCGCTCGGTCTTCGACAAGACCGGCACGCGGCGGCAGGGCACCTTGATCCGCCTGCTGACCGATCTGGCCCGCGAAAGCCGGCTGGCGCGGCGGTCGTCCGGCCAGCGGCAGCTGTGATGGCGGACACGGCGCGGCCACAATGATTTGGTTAACCTGCTGCCATAGAGACAGCACAGCGAACCGTTTCATGTCCTCCACCATGGTCGTACACAACACCGAGCAGAATTCAGGGCTCGACCTCATCCAGCTCGCGGGTCGGCTCTGCCTGGCACTCGTCTTCTTCGCCGCCGGCATCTCCAAGATCCCGGACTGGGCGTCGATGGTCGCGATGGTGCAGGCCCGCGGCCTGCCGGAGCCCGAACTGCTGCTCGGCGCCGCCGCGGCGCTGCAGATCGTCGCCGGCGCCTTCCTGCTGCTCGGCTGGCACACCCGGCTGGCGGCCCTGGCCCTGGCCGGCTTCACCATCGTCGCCACGGTGATCTTCCACCCGTTCTGGGACTCAGCCCCGAACCGGTTCGAGCTCGATTTCGCGATCTTCATGAGCAACCTCGCCGTGCTCGGCGGGCTGCTGTTCATCGCCGGCACCGGCGGCGGCCGCCACTCCCTCGACAGCGGCCCGGGCGAGGACTGATCCGCGCGCTTACCAGCCGGCGATCACGGCACCCTTGAACCGGTCGGCCAGGAACTGCTTCACCGCGTCGGTGTGGTAGCTCTCGACCAGGGTCTTGACCCAGGGCTCGTCCTTGCGCGCGGTCTGCACCGCGATGATGTTGACATAGGGGCCGTCCGCCGCCTCGCGCAGGATCGCGTCCTTGGCCGGGTCCAGCCCGGCCTCGACCGCGTAGTTGGTGTTGATCGCCGAGATGTCGGTGTCGTCCAGCGACCGCGGCAGCTGCGCCGCGTCCAGCTCGATGATCTCCAGCTGCTTCGGGTTGCCGGTGATGTCGGCCACGCTCGGCTTCAGCCCGACGCAGTCGGCCAGCGTGATCAGCCCGGCGGATTGCAGCAGCAGCAGGACGCGGCCGCCATTGGTCGGGTCGTTCGGGATGCCGACCACGGCGCCGTCGCGCAGCTCGCCGATCGCCTTGATCTTCTTCGAGTAGATGCCGATCGGGAAGGTGACGGTGCTGGCCACCTTGCTGATCTTGTAGCCGCGCTTATCGATCTCGTTCACGAGATACGGCTCGTGCTGGAACGAATTGGCGTCGAGCTCGCCGGAATCGAGCGCCGCGTTGGGCACGACATAGTCCGAGAACTCGACGATCTCGATGTCCAGGCCCTTCGCATGCGCGATCGGCTTCACCTGCTCCAGGATCTCGGCATGCGGCCCCGGCGTGACGCCGATCTTCACGGTCTCAGCCAAGGCCGCCCCGGCATTGGAGGCGGCGGCCAGGGCGAACGCCGCCGCGGCCAGAATCGTCTTCAGGCTCATTGTCTTCCCCTCATGTCAAAAAGCCCAGCCCGCGACTGCGGGCCGGCCCTTAGGCCGAACCGCCGGGCACGGCCCGGCGGCCTCTGTCAGGTTCCGGCGCGCTGCCGCTTGTTGACGCGGCGGGCCAGCCGGTCGCCGGCCATCTGCACCGCCTGCACGAACAGGATCAGCACGATCACCACCGCGGCCATCATCTCCGGCATGAAGCGCTGGTAGCCGTAGCGGATGCCGAGGTCGCCCAGGCCGCCGCCGCCGACCGCGCCGACCATGGCGGAATAGCCGATCAGGCTGACCACGGTCAGGGTCAGGCCCAGCACGATCGCCGGCATCGCCTCGGGCACCAGCACCTTGCGCACGATCTGCAGCGGCGTCGCGCCCATCGCCTTGGCGGCCTCGACCAGGCTCTGGTCGACCTCGCGCACCGCCGCCTCGATGATCCGGGCGATAAAGGGCACGCAGGCGATGGTCAGCGGCACGATCGCCGCGGTGGTGCCGATCGAGGTGCCGGCGACCAGCCGGGTGAACGGGATGATCGCCACCACCAGGATGATGAAGGGGGTCGACCGGGTGGCGTTGACCACCAGCCCGACGATGCGGTTGACGGCCGGCGCCGCAAACAGCTCGCCCTTGCCGCTGGTCGCCAGCCAGATCCCGATCGGGCCGCCCAGCAGCGTGCCGATCGCGGCCGCGACCGCGACCATGTACAGCGTCGCCCAGGCGGCGTCAGCCAGCAGCGCGAAGAGTTGCGGGGACATGGCCCAGAACCTCGACGGAAAGCTTGAGGGAGGAGAGGAAATCGATCGCCGGCCGCGCCGTCTCCGGCCCGCCAGGGATCGCCACGATCAAGGTGCCGAAGGGGGCGCCCTGCACGCTGTCGACTCGGCCGTGCAGCAGCGCCGCGTCGATGCCCAGGCGTCGGGCCAACTGGCCCAGCGCAGTGGTGCCGGCCTGGGAGCCTGCAAAGACCAGCCGCAGCACGGTCTCGCCGCCGGCCAGCGGCGCCTCGGACAGCCTGGCCGCCAGGGCCTCCGGCAGCTCGGCGCCGGTGACGCTGGCGACGAAGGCGCGGGCGGTCGCGGTCTGCGGCCGGGTGAACAGGTCGAACACCCGGGCCTCCTCGATCACGCGGCCCTGCTCCAGCACCGCGACGCGGTGGCAGATCGCCTTGATCACCGCCATCTCATGGGTGATCAGCACGATGGTCAGGCCCAGCTCGCGGTTGATCTTCGCCAGCAGTTGCAGGATCGAGGCCGTGGTCTCGGGGTCGAGGGCGGAGGTCGCCTCGTCGCACAGCAGCACGGTCGGCTCGCTGGCCAGCGCGCGGGCGATGCCGACGCGCTGCTTCTGCCCGCCCGACAGCTCGGCCGGATAGCGGTCGCGCTTGTCGCTCAGCCCGACCAACTCCAGCAGCCGGTCGACGCGGGCGGTGATGCTGCGGCGGTCGAGCCCGGCCAACTCCAGCGGCAGCGCCACATTGGCGAAGACGGTGCGGGAGGAGAGCAGGGCGAAATGCTGGAAGATCATGCCGATCTTCCGCCGCTCGGCCCGCAGTGCCGCCTCCGGCAGGGCCGTCAGCTCGGTGCCGTCGACCGTGATGGTGCCGCTGGTCGGCCGTTCCAGCAGGTTGATCAGGCGGATCAGGGTCGACTTGCCGGCCCCGCTGGGCCCGATCACGCCGAAGATCTCGCCGCGCTCGATGGTCAGCGAGACGTCGGCCAGCGCCGCGACCTGGGCCTGGCCGGCGCGGGTGAAGGTCTTGGAGATGGAGTCGAGGCGGATCATGGGCGATGCCGGATCAGTGGGTCGGTGCGGGGCGGAACAGGGCCGGCCGGCGGGGCAGGGCGGCCGCGGGCCCGGATCAGGCGCGGCGACAGCGCATCGGCGCCGCGGCCATGGGCCGGTGCGCAAAAGGGCTGTAAAGGGCCGTCCTGGTCATCGTCGCGTCCTCACCTCGTCAATCGAGGGAACCACGACCTGCATCGTGGCGCTTTAGCGGTTGGTGACGCGGGCGCAAGCTGCTTCCCATCAAATCGCCGCGGGCCCGTCTGCGGTGGGCCGGTCCGTTCGCCTTTAGATATCGCGCCGCACCAGGCGGGTCAACCAACTGCGCCATGCGGTTTGTGGATCTCTGAGTTTCACATCGTGTTTCTGCATTATATAGCGGGCCGTCGGAAGGCAGCTCGGGGGCCGATCATGGCAACTTCATGTCATGCATGCTTACCATTGCTGCGCTGCAAAAAGTCTGGTCCTGGTGTGGCGCGAACGTCCTACATTAGGAGTGCGCCAAGAGAACACAGAGGGCCGGTCTCGCCGGCAGATGAGGTAAGTATGCATATCGATGTTTTGGACTTCGCTCCCGCCCCCGCCCGCCGTGCCGGCGTCTTCGCCCGCCTCCGTGCCGCCGTCGCGCATCGCATCGCCGAGCGCCGCGAGTACAACCGGGTTTTCGACGAGTTGCTGAAGCTCGACCGGCGCGAGATGGACGAGCTGGGCATCGGCCCGGCCGATTTCGACGCCATCGCCCGCGGCACCTATCGCCGCTGAGCGGTCTCTCATCTGGGCGCGGCCACCCGTCGCAGGACCGGCCGCCGCCGAATTCGGAACAGGGCGCCCGCCCGTCGCAGCCGGTCCAACCGGCCTGCGGCAGGCCGGGGCGCCCTGTTTGCATTCGTGCCTGACGCGACTGTCATTTGGCGGATCGGCCGGACGGCGCTATATGAGCACCCCATGAGCAAGAGACTACTGGCCGATCGGCCACGGGCCGCAGGCCAACTGACGGACTGGCAGATCGCGAAGCGGATGCTGCGCGAGCACATGAGGGGCCATCTAGGGCGTTTCGTGATGGCCTTCCTGTGCCTCGGCGCGACCGCGGTCGCGACCTCGGCGATCCCCTTTACCCTGCAGCACACGCTCGACGGCATCTTCACCGCGAAGAACGCCGATCTCCTGGTGCCGATCTCGGTGGCCGTCGTCCTCATCTTCTTCGTGCGCGGGGCGTCGACATACGGCTTCACCGTGGTGATGAACAGCATCGGCCGGCGCATCGTCGCCGAACTGCAGATGCGCATGTTCAGCCGGAAGATCTGGGACGATCTCGCCAGCTTCCACGCCACCGCCTCCGGCCATCTGGTCAGCCAGTTCATCTACAACGTCCAGGCGGTGATGGGCGCGGTCTCCACCAGCGCCGCGTCGATCGGGCGCGACGCCACCACCCTGATCGGCCTGCTGGTGGCGATGTTCTACATGGACTGGCGGCTGGCGGCGGTCGCCTCGATCACCTTCCCGCTCTCGGCGCTGCCGGTGATCAAGGTCGGCCGCGACCTGCGCAAGGTGACCCGCAAGTCGCAATTCGGCATGGGCGAGCTGACCAGCTACCTGACCCAGGTGTTCCAGGGCATCCGCCACGTCAAGGCCTACAACGCCGAGCAGCGCACAATCAAGGCGACCGAGACCTTCGTCCAGGCGATCTCCAGGCTGTCGCAGCGGATGACGCGGATCAAATCCTACAACACCCCGTTCATGGAGGTGCTGTCGGGCATCGCGATCTCCGGGGTGATCTTCTATGGCGGGTCGCAGGTGATCAGCGGCAACCGCACCACCGGCGAGTTCACCGCCTTCATCTTCGCGCTGATCTCGACCTACGATCCGCTGAAGCGGATCGTGAACACCTGGGGCTCGGTCCAACAGGGAATGACCGCGGCGGAGGGCATCTTCGCCATGATCGACAAGCAGCCCACCATCACCGACCGGCCCGGCGCCGCGGTGCTGGACCGGGTGACCGGCGCGATCCGGCTCGATGACGTGCACTTCTCCTACGGCCCGGCCATCCCGGCGCTGCGCGGCATCTCGATCGACATCCCCGCCGGCAAGACGGTGGCGCTGGTCGGCCCGTCCGGCGCGGGCAAGTCGACGCTGCTGAACCTGATCCCGCGTTTCTACGACCCGACCGAGGGCGCGGTTCGGATCGACGGCCACGACATCCGCGAGGTCACCCAGCATTCGCTGCGCGAGCAGATCGGCCTGGTCAGCCAGGAGACCACGCTGTTCGACGCCACGGTGCGCGATAACATCGCCTATGCCCGGCCGGGGGCGAGCCAGGAGGAGATCGAGGCGGCCGCCCGCGGGGCGGCGGCGCACGACTTCATCTCCGCTTTGCCGCAGGGCTACGACACCCAGATCGGCGAGCACGGGGTGCGTCTCTCCGGCGGCCAGCGGCAGCGCCTGTCGATCGCCCGCGCCATGCTGAAGAACGCGCCGATCCTGCTGCTCGACGAAGCGACCTCGGCGCTCGACACCGAGAGCGAGCGCCAGGTGCAGGATGCGCTGACCCGGCTGATGGTCGGCCGCACCACGCTGATGATCGCGCACCGCCTGTCGACCGTGCGCGGCGCCGACCTGATCTACGTCATGGACCACGGCCAGGTCGTCGAGACCGGCAGCCATGCCGAGCTGCTGAAGCGCGGCGGCCTCTATGCCCGGCTGTGGACGATGCAGACGGCGGAGGACGAGCAGGCCGAGGCGGAAGCGCGACCCGCCGTGGCGGTGGCGGGGTGATGCCGCTGTCCGCGGCGGATCGGGCTGAGTAGCCGACCGGGGGAGGGGCCTTGTCCCGCATCTTCTGCGACATGACGACGATCCTGGCGCATGCGCGCAAGCACGCGACGGTGACCGGTATCCAACGGGTCGTGCTGCGCGTCGTCGGCCATCTGGTGGCGATGCACGGGCCGCAGGCGGTGCGCGGCATCGCCTGGCATCCGAAGCTGCATCGGGTGGTCGAGATCGACCTCTCCTTCCTCGGACCGGACTACCGCTTCGAGGCGCACCGCACCGACTTCCTGCGCGAGATGGCGCTCCCTGACAATGCCGACGGGCAGAGCCGCACACCGCTGCGCCGACTCGGCGCCAGGATCGAACGGCTGCGTTTGCGGACCTCCGGGGGCGGCGAACGGCTGTCCGCGCCGTCGCTACGGCCGGACGACCGCATCCTGGTGCTGGCGCCGAATTTCCGGAACGAGCCCTACATCGCCTATCTGGCGGCGCGGAAGGCGGCCGGCAATCGCGTCTTCCAGCTGATCCACGACGTCATCCCACTGCTCAAGCCCTGGCTGGCCAAGCCGGGGCATGACGTCGAGTTCCGCAAGTTCCTCGATCGTACGCCCGATTACGTCTCGGACTTCCTTTGCGTGTCGAACCAGACCGAGGCGGATCTGCGGCTGGTGGTGCCCGCCGCGGGCCGGGAGATTCCAACTCAAGTGGTGCCTGAGGCGCACGAGTTCATGGGTGATGCCGAGGATGGGCCGATCGCCCACTCCATCCGCGCCCTGGCCGAGCATCCCTTCGTCCTCTGCGTCGGCACCATCGAAGTGCGCAAAAACACGCTGGCCCTGTGCAAGGTCTGGGCCCAGTTGCGCCAGGACATCGGCGTCGGCCTGCCGCGTCTGGTGCTGGCGGGGCAGCGCGGCTGGAGGGCTGAGGAGCTGTTCGAATGGCTTGATGCTGCCGGCGATCTCGAGGGACTGATCACGATAGCTGAAAGACCTTCGGACGCCGAACTGGCATTCCTCTACCGAAACTGCCGCTTCACCGTGTTCCCCAGCCTGTATGAGGGTTGGGGCCTGCCGATCGGCGAGAGCCTGTGGTTCGGCAAGCTCTGTATCGCCTCCAACAGCTCGTCGATGCCGCAGGTCGGCGGCGATCTCGTGGACTACGTCGATCCGGAAGACTTGGAGGGAGTGCGCTGGGCGATCGAGCGCGTGGTCACCGATCGCGCCGCGATCGAAGCTCGGGAAGCAGCCATCAGGGCAGCACCGCTGCGCCGGTGGGCCGATGTCGCTGCGGAAATCTATGCCGCCGCGGAGGACGCCGTTCCGTGCTAGAGTCGCGCAGGCGTCGCTAGGCCTGCTTGGTTCGGCCTGCTTCTGCCGAAAAGGGTCTCAGCTTCGAATCCGGTCTCTGGGGAACTCGGGCCCCGGAAGAGCATTCAATTGTGAAGAGAAGATGATTCGATCGCGTGCTGATGGCTTGATCCACGCCTCGCGGAGTGGCGTCCTTCAAGTTGAAGGCTCCGGTGGCTCTCGTTCTGGTGGTGCTTCTCGTCACGGTTTTAAACGGAATGATCATGTCAGTCCGAACCAACCCCTCGTCATCGATCGATGACGCTGCCCTAGTGAAGCTGTATGTCGGATCGCGCGATTTCAAACCCGACGGCTATTTGACCGTCGACATCGATCCGGCGATGAAGCCGGATATCATTGCCGATATAACGAATATGAACGCTGTGGCGGATCGCAGTGCCGATGAGGTGGTTGCCGGTCACGTCCTTGAGCACATCGATTGGCCGGACAGCTTCCTTGCTTTCGCAGAATTTGCTCGTGTTCTGAAGCCGGAAGGTGTCCTGAAGATCGCACTTCCGGATATGGGATGCCTTCTTCGAATGCTGCTCAGCGGTGATTCAGCCTTCCATGTCATGGGGTTGGTTTATGGGATCGGCGGCCGGATCAATCGGTTTGAGCAGCATCGCTATGGGTTCACCCCCGGCATGCTCGTGGATATCCTGGAAACCCTGGGTTTCGATCAGTTTGATTGGTGGAATTCCGAGTTCGGGGATGCTTCTAACGGATGGATTCCCCGCTATGAAGGCGAGCATGCCGGTGTGTCGCTGAACCTCCAGGCGGTGAAGAGACGGGAGCCAGGGGTTGACACGAAAGCGTTGTATCAGAGGTTGGTCGAGCGCCCGTTAAGCGACTTTCTCGCTGTAGCTGCAGAGGTTCAGATCGGTGGAGACAAATTCCACGAGGATGGACAAGTCGCCAAGCTGTATCAGCGCATCCACTTTCAGCTCATCGATGCCAGACAGCGTATCAGGCACCTCGAGGCTGAATTGGATGCCGCTGCCAGAGCGAACTCCGAATAGGCGGAATTAGTGGGGCCTCGAAGCCGCGGGAACGTGATCCAGGATCCGGGCTGGAGTGGGGCTGGCCCTGACGCGCGGGCAGTCCATGGCCGGCGGGTGGATCACTCTCAGGTCGCCTGTGCCTCCTGGGCTTGTGAACGGCCTTCACCATGAGTGTGCGCGTTGAAGAGGCTTGCAAGGCTGGGGACGCATGGCTTTAATGCGCCGCAACGAAGCCCATCGGTGGCGACCGATCGTGAGAGGTAGCAATTATGTCATATCGGGACAGAAACAAGGAGGAGCCGCTGCTGTCGGAGATTCGGAAACGCGCAATTAATATAGAGAATAAGGTAAACAGCGTTATTCAAAGTATGTCCGCCATTACCCAGTATGGCGGGTCAAGTGATCAGCAGTTTGGTCATATTTCCTACTCACAGCACGGTGAAGATTTGATCATACTGAACACATTTGCGCTGTTGGGGGTCGGGCGGCCGTCATATCTGGACGTTGGGGCGCACAGCCCGACGCATATCAGCAACACCGCGCTCCTGTCGATGCGCGGCAGCACTGGCATCAACATCGAAGCCAACCCGGATCTCATAGAGGATTTCCATCGCCATCGTCCGCGCGACGTCAACCTCAATATCGGTGTCGCGCCGCAGAAAGGGGTGCTGAAGTTCTATCGGATAGATGAACGGTCCGGCGTCAATACCTTCTCCAAAGATGCGGCCGAAGCATTCGTCAGAAACAATAGCAATTTCAGGATTCAGGACATTCTGGATATCGAGGTCGTCACCCTGAATGAGGTGATTGATCAGCATGCAAGCGGCGTGTTTCCCGATTTCATGACCATCGATATCGAGGGTCTGGATTTTGATGTCCTGAGGACGACTGACTTCTCAAAGAGCCGGCCAACCCTGGTGTGCGTTGAGGCCGTGTCCGCCGCCGGGTCCGTCGCCGGTGCCATGGGCCAGATGATGCGCGAGAAGGGGTTCAAACCCTATATTCGAACCACCGGGAACCTCTTCTTCACCTCCCCGGACGCCCACGAGAAGATCATGAATTGGTAAGCCTCGAGGCGAGGCGCCGCGCTACCCCTCCTGAAATTGAGCAAGAGCCGACCGGACGAAGTGGTCCAGGTTGCCTCCAGGGAACTTGAACCCTCGAACCCCTGCCGCGACGGCGGCCGCCATGTCGCTGTCGCGATCGCCGATCATCAGCGAGCGGCCCAGATTCGTCGGGAAGTCGGACAACGCTTTCAGGAGCATGCCCGGATTCGGTTTGCGGTCCGGATGATCATCCTGGCGATAGGCCTCGATCGTCGCTTCAGGCGAAAACGGGCAGTAGTAGAACGAGCTGATCCATCCGCCGCGGCTTCTGACGACGTCCGCCATCCACTCATGCAGCGAGGTGACGTCCCGTTCCGTATAGAACCCGCGGCCGATGCCGGATTGGTTGGTGACGACGACCACACGGTAGCCGGCCTCGCGCAGACGGGCGAGGGCATCGAGCGCGCCATCAATCCAGACGATCTGCTCGGGCCTGAACGGGTAGCCGGTGTCCCGGTTCAGCACGCCGTCCCGATCGAGCAGCGCCATGGGCCGTGACTGGGCCGGATCGTCGATGTCGCTCATGAGGATGGCCCTGTGTTGCCTGACGCGGGACGGGAAGCGTCAGTCGCGGCGAGGGGCGTGCTGCCCGCCTCATCGCTATGCCGATTTCCAAGATCCAGCAGCTGATACTCGTTGATCATCGCACCAACAAGTTGGTTTGTTATCCATAGACACACGGATGAAAACAATATATCGACCAAAATCACCGGCAAAAGAATGATGTTCTTTGGTCGGAGTCGGGAAATTTTCCGAGTGAGCTTCAGTCTTCTGTGCTGCTGGACAAGATATAGGTAGTCGATGCTGTTCGGATCCAGAATCAGGCTGTCAGGCATATGGTGAATTCTCGATCGCAGCAACTGCTTTCGAGTCCATCTGTCGATCCGGCCTTTTATCCTCATCGCGAGCGGTGCCATTGTCGAGCGGTGCCCTGAGCTACGGGTGCTGGTGGCTGACGCCAGTCTCTATCCGGATGCCGGATCTGACCAAAGGCGCGGGATCGAGGTCCAGAACGAACTGGGCGACTGCCGTTGGAGACCAGGACGTCATGCATTCGCGGCTGGCGCATCCGTTGACGACCCTGCTGCTGAATTGCGCGCAGGGCGAACAGACCTCGTCGCGGGTCATCAGGAGATTGTTCCGGCCGAACGGCGCGTAGCGGCGCCAGGGGCTCGGCCCGAACAGGGAGCAGATGGGTTTCGTCAGGGAACAGATGTGAGCGGTCCCGCTGTCCGATGCGACGACGAGGTCGACCTCTTCGAGCGCGTGGAGAAAGCGACCGAAGTCACGCCCGCCTTCGACGACCCGGTGCGGTATCCCCCGCAACAGCCGGGAAAGCAATGCCAGGTCGCCGCGCTCCGAAGGTCCTCCGACCAGGGTGATGAAGACACCCTTGCTGCCGAGAAGGGTGGCCAGGCTGAGCCAGTGCAGATTGGGCCACCGATTGGTCGGAAAACCGGCGGAGATGCAGAGCGCCACATGCCGCCGCACCTGCCCGATCCGGATGGGTTCGCCGCTGAAATGCCTGGTCCGGGAATAGCTGCCGATGACCGGTTCCAGCAGCATCCTCTGGTTCCCGGTCTCGTGGACCAGGGGATTCCTCGACGGTGCGAGACAGCCCAGGGAAAGATCCTTCAGCATCGTCTCGATGACCTGATCGCTTCGCAGGCAGATCAGAACATCGGATCGCCGGGAATCCTCGATGAGATCGGCGAGATCGGGCGGGGCAACAGGCGCGCGCGACAGGTGCTGAAACTCGACCGTGCGGATGTGGGCGATGTCCGGAAACAGGTATCGGGCGAGGGCCTCGGATGAGGGCGCCACGTGCAGGCGCACCTCGCGGCCTGAAGCCTGAATCGCGCGAATCGCCGGCACGGACAGAACCAGGTCTCCCAGGTGATCCGGTTTCAGGACCGTGACGACACCGGCCATCCGGCAGCTCCTGGCTGGCGACCGAGATCCATCCCATGGCCGGTCGGTACGCTCTGATCTTCGGTCCACCGCACATCGCTTGCAGGACCGCCGGCGGCCGAGGAGCTCGGCCCTGGCCGCCGGGCTCCGCTCACCGGTAGGGATCGGCCTTGGTCAGATAGCCTTGCACATAGTCGCGCACGCCGTCCTCGAGCGTGTGGAAAGGCGCCTGATACCCGGCACGCTGCAGCTTCGACATGTCGGCCTGGGTGAAGTACTGGTATTGCGACCGGATCGAGAGGGGCATGTCGATGTATTCGAACGCAACCGGCTTCCCGAGCCCCTCGCCGACCGCAAGCATCAGGTCGCGGAACGAGCGGGCCTTGCCGGTGCCGAGATTGAAAAGTCCGGAAACGCCGGGATTGGCCAGCAGCCACAGGATCACGGCCGCGCAGTCCCTGACGTAGACGAAATCCCGCAGCTGTTCGCCGTCGGCAAACCCCTCTTTGTGAGACTTGAACATCCGGATGGTCTTGCCATCGGCAATCGCCGGCGTGTTCTTGGCCACGAGGCTCTGCATGTCGCCCTTGTGGGTCTCGTTCGGCCCGTAGACGTTGAAGAACTTGAGGCCGGCCCATTGCGGCGGATTGTGGCCGATACGGCTCCGCTCCAATGCCCACCGGTCGAAGGCATGCTTGGACCAGCCATAGAGGTTCATCGGCCGCAGCCGATCCAGCCCCTGATCGCTGTCGTCGTCGACGAAGCCGGCCGTGCCGTCTCCGTATGTCGCCGCCGAGGAGGCATAGATCAGCGGCGTGCGGGATTGCGTGCACCAGTCCCAAAGCCTGGTCGAAAGCCGGAAGTTCGAGCGCACGACCTCATCGGCGTCGGTGGCGGTGGTCGAGGAGATCGCTCCCATGTGGATCACGGCCGTGATCTTGGGGTGTCCTGCCAGGAACGCTTCGATCTCGTCCGGAAAGACAATGTCGGCAAAGCGCCGCTTCGCGATGTTGCGCCACTTCGCGTCCACCCCGAGGGCGTCGGCGATGACGATGTCGGTCCGGCCGGCCTCGTTGAGGTCGGCGGCGATGTTGGAACCGATGAAGCCGGCTCCGCCGGTCAGCAGGATCATGATGACAGGACTCCGTCGGGGACGCTGGTCGCAGGCCGCTGTGAGATCAGTCTGGTCGTCGATTCGCCGGGGGTCAGCGTCGCCAGCAGCACCGTGCCGCCATGCGCCCGGACGATGTCCGCCCCCACCACCTGGGCCTCGGTGTAGTCGGCGCCTTTCACCAGCACATCCGGCTGCAACGCCTTGATGAGTTCATATGGGGTCTCTTCGGCGAAGAGAACGACCGCCGCGACGCCCTTCAATGCTCCCATCACCTTGGCCCGGGCAGTCTCGGACTGGATCGGACGCGTCGGGCCCTTGAGGCGACGCACGGAGGCATCGGTGTTCAGCGCCATCACCAGCCGGTCGCAGGCGGCGGCGGCCTGTTCGATGAGCGAGACATGACCCGGGTGGATGAGGTCGAAGCACCCGTTGGCGAGGCCCACGGTGAGGCCGCGATCGCGCCAGAGGGCGCGAGCGGCGACCAGGTCTTCCAGGGTGACCAGCCGGCCGTCCTCGATGTCGTCGGTCTCGCCGTCCCTGTGCAGTGCCGCCACGAGTTCTTCGCAGGACACGGTCGCAGTGCCGATTCTCCCCACCACGATGCCCGCGGCATGGTTCGCGGCCCTCATCGCTTCGAGCAGGGGGAAGCCTGCCGCGAGCGCAGCGCCGAGAACGGCCACCACGGTGTCGCCGGCGCCGGACACGTCGAACACCTCCCGGGCGACGGTCGCCAGATGGATGGGATCGGCCGCGTCCGAAAAATAGGACATACCCTTCTCCGAGCGCGTCAGGAGCACGTCGGCCCCGCAGACCTGACGGGCGAGGCGCGCGGCCTCCGCGGCATCGTCGTCGGTCTCGCAGGAGCGGCCGGTGGCCTGGGCAAGCTCGGCGCGGTTCGGCGTGATGATCGAGGCGCCGCGATAGATCGAGAAGTCGCGCCTCTTCGGGTCGACCAGCACCGTTTTGCCGGCGTCCCGGGCATGGGCCAGACTCTGTCGCAGCACCGTGTCCGTGAACACGCCCTTCCCGTAGTCGGACAGGATGACGATATCGCAATCGTCGATCGTCCTGCAGACCCGCTCGATCAGGGACGCCTCGGTCTCGGGCGCGAGCGGCTCCAGGCTTTCCCGATCGATCCGGGCGATCTGCTGCCGGTGGCCGAGCAGGCGTGTCTTGGTGGTCGTTCCGCGGCTGTCGTCCAGGACGGTGGCCGACAGGTCCACTCTGCCTGTCTGCTGGAGCAGTGCGGTGAGCCGCGCAAAACCGTCGTCGCGTCCGGCAACGCCCGCCAGAGACACCGTCACGCCGAGCGCGGCGAGGTTGGCGGCGACATTGGCGGCTCCGCCCGGTACCGCGCGCTCCGACGTCAGGCGGACCACCGGCACCGGGGCCTCCGGTGAGACGCGGTGCACCTGGCCCTCGAAGTAGACGTCGAGCATGATGTCGCCGACGACCGCGACCTTGATGGCGGCGAATCTCTCGCGCAGGTCAAGCATGACCGGATGGTTTCCCAATTTCATGGCATTACGTGCCGCTTGACTCGGATGCCGCTCCGCTGCGCTGCAGCTCGGAAAAGGCGGAGTAGAGATGATACAGGCTGCTTGCTGGAACGAAGTCCACCAGGGCCTGCCGGTCGGCGTCGACGCGATCGACCCAGCCTGCCGGGAAGGGGCGATTGAGAAAATGGGTGTCCAGTGCGCCGGTCATCGCCATGGCCACATTCCTGGCCTGGGCGTCGCCCGCTTCGTGGCGGATGACGGCCGCCTTGAGGGCTTCGGTGTGCGGCCACAGACGATACGACCGCTTCCGGGGGGCCAGTTGGATGTCGACCTCATCGAAGCACAGCCCGTTTCGGTCCAGGCCATGATCGCAGGCGGTCTGCCAGAGCCGATCGGTCAGCCCGGCCTGATCCGTCCCCGAAAGCGTCCCGTACCAGTGCAGCAGCCATGCCCATTCAAACTGGTGGCCGGGTTCGAAGAACTGTCCCTCCGGCTCGTGCCGCAGCGCCGACCAGTCGCTGTCATAATGCTCCAGGATGGCGCCGGGCCCGTCCTGGAACAGGCGTGTCCTGAAGTGCTCCACGATCGCTGCGGCCCGATCGAGAAACGGCCCTTCGGGCAGGGCTTCGTGGAGGGAAAGATATGCCTCCAGCAGGTGCATCAGCGGGTTCTGCGACTTCAGCCTGCTCGGTGCCGGCTGGCGGTCGTAGAGGCCGAACTGGCCGGCATCGGTCAGGGACCGATCGACAAACGCCACGGTCTGGTCGATCGCGTGGCGCAGCATCGTTTCGCCGGTGAGGCGATGGGCAGAGGCCAGGGCGAACAGGATGAAGGCGTGGGTGTAGCTGTCCCGCGCGGCCGAGACCGTCTCGCCCGAGGGCGAGATTGAAAAGCACACGCCGTTGCGCAGATCGCCATCATCGCAGAAGCGCCGCAAGAGCGTGTGGAGCGCCCTCATCGCAGGCTCCGCGCCTTCGGGGAACACGCCCAGGCGCGCCGCATGACTGAACACGAAGATCTGCCGCGCCTGCACCATGGCCCGATGCGGAACCTCGTCCACAGGGCGGCCGGAAAAATCGAGGCGTTCGCAGAACATGTCCCGGCCGGTTGCGAAACCCTCCGTCGACCAGAATGGAAGCATGGTCTCGCGCATGAGGCTCGAGAAACCTGTAAACGGCAACTCGGCTGCGGTCATGGCAGTGCGAGGCATCCTGCTACTTTCACGGAAGGGACGGGGCGGATCGCCGCGGATGAACGAGGGTGGAGCCGTCGCTCATGGCACGGATCGGGGCTGGTGTTCAAGTTCATCCATCCGGCCGCCGTAAAATCGGGTCGCTTCTTCCGTCAGAGACGGTTTTACGGAAGCAATTATGCTCCGAGCGATCTCAGTGGCCGAATGGCTGGACATGCATATCGGGTTGGTAAAGCCGCGGGGGCACTCCTTCATCCAGTTGGGTTCTATCCACCAGCAGTCACCGCACGCGTTCGGGGCGAAGTTGATGTTGTCCGGGTATCCGAAATAGTCTTTTGAGGTTGGCCCGAAGACCACGCAGCTGCGAACGCCGAAGGTGTTCGCCAGATGCACAAACCCGCCCTCATTGTCGAGGTGAAAGGCTGCACCGGCGACGAGCGTCGCCGCCTCTAGAAGGCTGGTCTGGCCGATCACATTCAACTGCGCGCCGTCGATGGGGCTGCTGGTGGCCGGGGTGCCGATCTGAACCACCTGCAGGCCCAAGCCCAGTCTCTGCAGCTCCGCGATCACCTCCGGCCAGCCAGGATAGGCCTTGGTTGCACGCAGCCCTACGGTTCCCATGGCCTCATCATAGCCGTTGTGGACCGTGATGTATGAGCCGGCCTTCAGTCCGAATCGGTCAAGCACGGTCGGTGCCAAACTGAGATCAAATCGATCTCCTCCATACGGTATGCCGGCCATATAGTGCAGAAAGTCGCGTCGAGTTCTATTCTTGAAGACGGCGTATCGACCCAAAGTTCCATCCAAGCGAGGATGGTTCTCTGCCATCGGCCTGATCTCGTGTAGGCATTTGTCTATATTCTTGATAATAGATAGCGTATTGGAGCTAAGTTCTGTTTTATGAAAAATTTGATCGATGCTTTCCGGCTTCCGCTCGACGTATATCATCTGGTTGATTCTGAACGAGTATGTATAGAACAGTTTTGAATGTTCATAGAGGCCCATACTGAAGGATAGACGGAATCCAGGAATGGCCCTAAAAATCCACTCCGTCATTGCCGGCGCTGGCGAGAATACATCAAAAGAGCCGCCGCCGACTTTGGCAAGCAGGTCTCGCCAGAATCGGGCTATGACGATGAAGTCGCCCATGCCTCCGGTGATGACGATGGAGAAATCAGCCGGAGGGACTTTCTTCGTCCGCTCGACAAAATCCTGCATCGCCGCTCTTTTCCGCAGGAACCTTCTTATTTTTCTTTTTACAGGTTTAAGGAGCCCCATTCATACCCTCCGATTGCCCGGCTAGCCGGTCTACCAAAAGCAACGCTCGGAACGTTTGCGTACAGGCCGAGCCGAGTCGGACCGCACGACATTTCATAGAACACGGGAGCTGTCAAATTACCGATGGCGAGAGGATGAGCATTCCAAGGCCGGGTCGTGTGGTCCGAAAACCTGAGGATCGCTCGCTGTCCCGTGGCCGGTCGCGATTGGAGCATCGAGAGGACGGGGTATCCGGTCAGGTCTGGATTGCGCTTCGGAAAGTGGTGTAAACGGGCAGCTGGACAAATCGTTCGGTTGGTCGCGCCGTCACGCCAGCGACATATATGGCGGCCACACAGCCGTCGGCCATGTTCCATCCGCAGCCCGGAGCTTCGTCCATGAAAGGCATCATCCTCGCCGGCGGCAGCGGCACCCGGCTGCATCCGCTGACGCTCGCCACCTCCAAGCAGCTGATGCCGGTCTACGACAAGCCGATGATCTACTACCCGCTCAGCGTGCTGATGCTGGCCGGGATCCGCGAGGTGCTGGTCATCTCCACCCCGCACGACATGCCGCAGTTCCAGCGCCTGCTCGGCGACGGGTCGCAATGGGGCATGAGCTTCGACTATGCGGTGCAGCCGAGCCCGGACGGGCTGGCCCAGGCCTACATCATCGGCGCGGATTTCGTCGCCGGCGAGCCCTCGGCGCTGATCCTCGGCGACAACATCTATCACGGCCACGGCCTGCAGGAGCTGCTGGCCTCGGCGGCCGCGCAACCCTCCGGCGCCTCGGTCTTCGCCTATCACGTCGACGATCCGGAGCGCTACGGCGTGGTCAATTTCGGCGCCGACGGCCGGGCCGCGGCGATCGCGGAGAAGCCGCGCAACCCGACCTCCAACTGGGCGGTCACCGGCCTCTACTTCTACGACTCGGACGTGGTCGACATCGCCGCCAACCTGAAGCCCTCGGCCCGCGGCGAGCTCGAGATCACCGACGTGAACCGTGTCTATCTCGAGCGCGGCCTGCTGCATGTCGAGCGGATGGGCCGCGGCTTCGCCTGGTTCGACATGGGCACGCATGACAGCCTGCTCGAGGCCGCCAGCTACGTGCAGACGCTGGAGCGGCGCCAGGGCCTGCGCGTCGCCTGCCCGGAGGAGATCGCCTATCTCCAGGGCTTCATCGACCGCGAGCAGCTCGTCGCCCAGGGCCGCAAGCTGGAGAAGAGCGGCTATGGCAAGTACCTGCTGAAGGTGGCCGAAGGCCTGGCCTAGCCGCCCCCGCCGGCAGCATCGCGGCGGGGGCGGGGCCGTCCTCAGGCGCGCTTGATGTCGAAGTGCTTCAGCACCGGCTCCTCGATCCGCCACACGCCGGTGAAGCCGGGCTCGACCACGAAGGCGTCGCCGGGGCCGACCTGCACCGGGGCGCCGCCATCGGGGGTTATGGTGATGCGGCCGCGGATGATGTGGACGAACTCGTATTCGGTGTAGGTCGCGTGCCAGCTGCCCGGCGTCGCCGCCCAGGTGCCGGACAGCATGCTGCCGTCGGCCGAGGTGTGCTGCACCCATGTCTGCATGGTCGGCTTGCCCTCGACCACGCGCCAGCCGTCCAGGTCGGCGGTGATCGGCTCGCCCGACTGGGCCCCCAGCTTCACGATCGTCTCGGTCGCCATGATTCTCTCCGCGTTTCGGTCGGCCGGCACCGGATGCGCCGCCGCGACTCGGCCGCGACTGTGCCGGCTGCCGGCGCCGATGACCACCTTCGGCGCGACCATCCCTGGCGCGCCGCCGCCATCGGCTCCTCCGCGGCGGTTTCCCGACTGGAAGGCGGCCGGGCAGGGGTGACAGCAAATTCAAATTCGGGACATCGGCGAATTCATTTCCGAAATCGCGCGCGAATATTCTCTCCCGAAATGGAGCTGGTTGACAATTTCTCGAAATTTGTCGCTCTTGTTGGGTCTTCCTGCTGAATTCGGAGGCGCGAGACATGGCGCATGTCCCCTATATCGGCTCCGGCCCCTATTGCTATGCGAATTCCTTCGCGATGATGTTCGGCGACCGCGCGCCCTCGACCGCGGTGATCGAATTCGCCACCGGCGGCCCCTTCGGCATGCAGCTGGTCGGCGGCACCCTGCCGTTCTTCGACCCCTATGGCTGGAGCCCGGAGCTCAGCTTCGACGACGCCCTGGCGGCGCTCGGCTGGACCTCCTCGGTGCGCCGCGGCGGCTCGCCGGAGCAGGCGCTGGCGGCGCTCGAGTCGGCGCTGGCCGACGGCCCGGTCTGGGTCGGCCCGGTGGAGATGGGGCATCTGCGCCACCAGCCCGGCATGACGGGGCCGATCGGCGCCGACCACTACGTCGTCGTCCTGGGCCTGGCCGACGGGCAGGTGCTGATGCACGACCCGCACGGCCATCCCTACGCCACGCTGCCGGTCGACGACTTCATGGCCGCCTGGCGGGCCGAATCGGTCGACTACGCCACGCCTTACACGATGCGCACCGCCTTTCGGCAGAAGCGGGCGGTGTCGGAGGAGGCGGCGATCGAGGCCGCGCTGCCGACGGCGCGGCGGTGGCTGTCGATGACGGAAGGCCGCCCCCTGCCCGCCGGCACGATCGGCAACGCCGAGGCGGCGGAGCGCCTGGCCGCACGGGTCGAGGCCGGATGTGATCGTGAGCTGCGCAACCATCTGGTCTATTTCGCCGTCCGGGTCGGCGCCCGCCGCGTCGCCGATGCCGCCACTTGCCTGGCGCGGATCGGGCGCGGGGAGGCGGCGTGGATCATGGATGGCCAGGCCCGGCTGATCGGTGCGATGCAGCACCCGCTGGTGGCCGGCGACGACGCCGCGGCCGCCGCCCTGCTGCGCACCCTGGCGCCGAGCTATGCCGAGCTGCTGGCGGCGCTGCAGGCGGGGTGAGGCGGCGCCCGCGCTTCAGGCGCCGGGCGCCACCGGCACCAGCCCGTAGCGCAGCATGACCTCCTTCATTCGCGCCGGGTCGGGCGTCCCGCCGGCGGCCAGGGCGGCGACCTCGCGGAAATAGGCGGTGCCGAGCACGCCGGGGGTGAGGACGGAGAGGCAGGTGGCCGGCTCCTGCGTGTCGTTGCGGAAGCCGTGCACGACGCCGCGCCGGATGAAGACGGACTGGCCGAGGCCGACCGGCACGTCGCGGCCGTCGACCTGGAAGGTCAGGGTGCCGGCGAGCCCGTAGACGCTCTCGTCCCAGCTCTCGTGATAGTGCGGTACCGGCATGCGGGCGTTCGGCTGCACCGTCATCCGGAACATGTCGAGGCTGTCCTCGGTGTCCTCCCGGCTGTGCAGAAACTCCAGCAGCAGCCCGCCGATGGTGATTGTCTCCATAGTGCCTCCCCGGGGCGGGGTGCTGCAGCATCCATCCATTGCCCCGCACCCAGGCTGCGCGCTTCCGCTCGCGCCGGCAATACCTCCAATCCGGGGCCTGAACGCGGTAATCTTTCCCTAGAGATAAGGGGGGACGCCTATGAAGATCTCATGCGTCAGGCTCTGCTTGGCCGGCCTGCTGTGTTGGCTCGCATCGCCGCCGGCGATGGCCCGGGTCTCCATTGCCAATGGCACGGAGGATAAGCTTCCCATCGCCTGGCGGTCGGCCCATCGGCTGCATTGCGATCATGAGATCAACCAGCGACTGGTCCGGGACGGCAATATCGCCCGAGCGAAATCGACAGACATGTCGGGCCAGGGCTACGGCCGACTCATCGATCTCGACGCCGGGCGCATGACGCTCCTCATCCCTTCTCGTGACGGGTTTCTCATGGACATCGGCACTGTCAGCTTCGAACCCGAGATGCGCCATCTGAGTCTCGTTCTGCTGAGCAAGGGGGCGGTTTGGCTGCAAATGGTGATCGACGTCGACACTGGTCGTTTCAGCTCGGTCAGTCTCGATCCAGATGAGCCGGTCGTCGTGTATGGGCAATGCACGATCGAGCGCGGCTAGCTGAACGGTCGAACCACCTATCGCCTTGCCAAGCCATCCTAGGTGAGAAGGCCGAGCATCTTCACGCCACCCCCACCCACTTCCTCTCCGCCGCCGACCGCCCGATCGCCTCGCTCACCCGCTCCAGCGCCGCCGCCGCCGCGAAGTCCGGGTAGGCCGCCGCGCCGCCGGCGATCGCCTCCAAAAGCTGCGCCACCTCGATCACCTTGAGGTCGTTGAAGCCCAGCCCGTGGCCGGCGGCGGGGCTGAAGGCGCCGTAATGCGGGTGGGCCGGGCCGGTCAGGACGGTGCGGAAGCCGTTGCGGTCGCTTGGGCAGCCGCCCGGCTGGAACAGCTGCAGCTCGTTCATCCGCTCCTGGTCGAACAGGATTGCGCCCTCGGTGCCGAACACCTCGAAGGCCAGGTGGTTCTTGCGGCCCCAGGCCACCCGGCTGGTCGCCACCGTGCCGATGACGCCATCGGCGAAGCGCAGCAAGGCGTGGGTCTGGTCCTCGTTCTCGACCCTGGCCGTCTCCGTGGTGACCGCGGCGGCGCCGTCGCGGCGCTCGCGGCCCTCGCCGGCGGCGGGCAGGGGGCGCTCGGCGATCACCGTGCGCTGGTCGGCCGAGACCTCGGCCACCGGGCCGATCAGGGCCAGCGCGACGCTGAGGATGTGCGAGCCGATGTCGCCCAGGGCGCCGCTGCCCGCCTGATCGCGCCGGCAGCGCCAGGACATCGGTACGGCCGGGTCGGCCATGTAGTCCTCGTCGCTGACGCCGCGGAAATAGGTGACGCGGCCGATCGCGCCGTCGCGAATCAGCTGCGCCGCGAAGGAGACGGCCGGGCTGCGCAGGTAGTTGTAGCCGACCATGGTGTGGATTCCGGCCTTGGCGGCGGCCGCCGCCATCTCCGCCGCATCGACGGCGTTCAGCGCCAGCGGCTTCTCGCAATAGACGTGCTTGCCGGCCGCCAGCGCCGCCAGCGCCATCGGCTTGTGCAGCAGGTTGGGGGAGGTGATGGCGACGAGATCGACCTTCGGGTCGGCCACCAGCTCGCGCCACTCGCCGGTGGCGCGGGCGAAGCCGAAACGGTCGGCGGCCCGCCGGGCGGCGCCGGCATCGATGTCGGCCACCATCTCGAGCCGGGCGCCGAGCCGGGTGCGGAACACCGCCGGCGCGGCCCGGAAGGCCAGGGCATGGCATTCGCCCATGAAGCCGGTGCCGATCAGGCCGACGCCGATGCTGGTGGTCATCCGATGGTCCTCGACCAAGATAGGGCTACGCCGCCGCGTCGCTGCGTTCGAATTCGGCCAGCTCGGCGGTCAGGCTGGCCAGCTCCTGGCCGCCGGCCATCATCTCCAGCACCTGCTCGCGGCTGATCTCGCTCTTCGGATAGGTGCCCAGGCAGCGGCCGCGGTTCAGCAAAGTGAAGGTGTCGGCCACCGGATAGGCGTGGTGGACGTTGTGGGTGATGAAGATCACCCCCAGGCCCCGCGCCCGCGCCTGCACGATGTAGCGCAGCACCACCGAGGCCTGCTTGACGCCCAGCGCCGAGGTCGGCTCGTCCAGGATCAGCACCTTGGCGCCGAAATGCACCGCCCGGGCGATGGCGACGCATTGCCGCTCGCCGCCCGACAGGGTGCCGACCGCCTGGCCGGGGTCGCGCACGTCGATGCCGATCTCGCGCATGGCGTCGCGGGCGATGGCATTGGCCTTGTCCATGTCGATGCGCCGGGTCGGGCCCCAGCCCACCGTCGGCTCACGGCCCATGAAGAAGTTCCGGGTGATGCTCATCAGCGGCACCATCGCCAGGTCCTGGTAGACCGTGGCGATGCCGTGGTCGAGCGCGTGGCGCGGCGAGCGGAACTGCACCGGCTGGCCCTCGACCAGCAGCCGGCCCTCGCTGGGCTGGTGCACGCCGGACAGGGTCTTGATCAGGGTCGACTTGCCGGCGCCG
Organism: Inquilinus sp. CA228; assembly: GCF_052078665.1. Taxonomy (NCBI): domain Bacteria; kingdom Pseudomonadati; phylum Pseudomonadota; class Alphaproteobacteria; order Rhodospirillales; family Rhodospirillaceae; genus Inquilinus; species Inquilinus sp. CA228. The sequence goes on from NZ_JBQJIK010000004.1 coordinate 127,061, forward strand.
TTGTCGCCGAGCAACGCCAGCACCTCGCCGGCGCGGACCGAGATGGTGATGTCCTTCAGCGCCACCACCGAGCCGAAATACTTGCAGACGCCGTGCAGCTCGACCAGGGGCGCGGCCCCCGCGGGCGGGTTGGATTGGGCGTTCACGACCGGCCTCCCGTCACCTTGCGGCGGATGTAGTTGTTCACGATCACGGCCAGCAGCAGCATCACCCCGAGGAAGACCTTGAACCAGTCGGTGTTCACGCCGGAGTAGAAGATGCCCATCTGCACCACGCCGAAGATCAGCGCGCCGAAGGCGGCGCCGATCACCGAGCCGTAGCCGCCGGTCAGCAGCGTGCCGCCGATCACCACGGCGATGATGGCCTCGAACTCCTTCAGCAGGCCGCGGTCGGCGGCGGCGGAGCCGAACTCCATCACCTGGCAGGCGGCGAAGACGGTGGCGCAGAAGGCGGTGCCCATGAACAGCACGACCTTCACCCGGCCGACCGGCACGCCCATGTTGCGCGCCGCCACATTGTCGCCGCCGACGGCGAAGATCCAGTTGCCGAAGCGGGTGCGCAGCAGGATCCAGGCGCCGATCGCGGTCAGCACCACCCACCACACCACCATGACCGGCAGGCCGGGGACGATCGGGCTGCCGTCCGGGAAGGTGTCGATCAGCCCGGCGCCGGCGGCCCAGCGGTACAGCCCGTCCAGCACCGTGCCGTAGAACAGCGGCGCCAGCCAGTCGGCGGCCGCCGGGTCCTTGACGCCGCCGACGATGGTGCGGTTGGTGAACAGGATCGACAGCGCGATGGTCATGCCGCGCAGGATGAACAGGAAGGCCAGGCTGACGATGAAGCTGGGCAGGCCGGTGCGCACCACCAGCCAGCCGTTCAGCGCGCCGATCGCCAGCGCGCCGGCGAAGGCGAAGGCCAGCGACAGCCAGACCGGCCAGCCGAAGAACACGGTCGGGATCGCGATCATCATGCCGGCGAAGCCGATCATCGAGCCGATCGACAGGTCGAACTCGCCGGCGACCATCAGCAGGCTGGCGCCGACCGCGAGGATGCCGAGCTGGGCCGACACCACCAGCCAGTTCGAGATGCCGTCGGCGCTGAACATGCCGGAGCCGCCGGCGGTGATGCCGAAGAAGACGAAGACCAGCACGGTGCCGGCCATGGCGCCGAGCTCGGGGCGGGAGAGCACAATGTTCTCGAACTTACCGGTATTCGCCGGCCAGCTTCTCGACCAGGGCGATGTTGTCCTTGGTGATGAAGCCGGGGCCGGAGTTGATGTTGTTGCTGGGGATGACGCCGTAGCGGACGTAATTCGCCAGCAGCACCACCGGCAGATAGCCCTGCAGATAGGGCTGCTGGTCGATGGCGAAGGTCACCGTGCCGTCCTTGATGCCGGCGGCGATCGCGGCGCTCAGGTCGAAGGTGGCGAAGAACACCTTGCCGGCCTGCTTGTTGGCCTGCAGCACGGCGATGGTCGGCTCGGCCGAGTTCGGGCCGAGCGTCAGGATGCCGTTGGTGTCCGGGTTGGCGCGCAGATAGGCCGAGACCTTGGTCTGCACCTCGCCCGGATCCATGCCCGAATCGATCATCTGGTTGCCCAGCGGCACACCGAGCGCGTCGGCGAAGCCCTGGCAGCGCTCCACCGAGGCCGGGTTGGTGATGTAGTGGTTGACGCAGACGAACTTGGTGACGCCGGCCGCCTTGGCCTTCTCGCCGGCGCCCTTGCCGGCGTCGTATTCCGGCTGGCCGATATGCATCAGCGCGCCGAGCTGCTTGCTCTGCTCCGCCGTGCCGGAGTTGATGGTGATGACCGGGATGCCTTTCTTCACGGCATCCATGATCGGGCCCTTCAGCACGTCGAAATCGGCGATGGTGATGATGATGCCGGCGGGCTTCGACGCGGTGGCCTGTTGCAGGATGCGGGCCATGTCGGCGAGGTCGCCGGTCGACGGGTTCTGGTAGTCCACGGTGGCGCCGACCTGCTGGCCCGCCTCGCGGATCGCGGTCTTGATCGTGTTCCACCAGCTGTCGGAATCGGGTGCGTGGCTGATCAGCACGAAGCGCTCATCGGCCGCCTGCGCCGCCTGGGGCGTGGCCGCCAGGCCCAGCACCATGGCGGCACCCATGACCGCGCCGCACAGCAATGTCCGAAGCATTCCTGGTTCCTCCCTCGGTTTCGTCGTCCGATTCATCGGGTCGGGAACGGGCGTCTGCCTGGTCCGGCGCCGGTGTCGGTTGATCACCGGAATTGAACAGGATTTTTAACCGGAAGGCAATTCAGAATTTCTGTTCTATTTCTGGTCCGGCCGTTTCACGGGCTGCCGGCGGTGCGGAGTCCGGCCTCCAGGATCGCCGCGGCCCGGTCGGCCAGCGCGTCCAGCCCGCCGTCGCGCACCAGATCCTCGGACAGCTGGCCGGTGATGACCAGCAGCGCCAGCCCGTGCAGCTGGGCCCAGGCGGCCACCACCGCGGCCCGGTCCGCCGCCGGTGCCAAGCGGTGCACGGCGCGGCGCAACCCGTCATAGGCTTGCTCCCCCGCGGCCCACAACGCCGGATCGGCCGATTTCTCCAGCGTGCCGTCGAACATCAGCCGGAACAGCCCCGGCTGCTCGCGGGCGAAGCCGAGATAACCGCGGAACCCGGCCGCCAGCCCCGGGGAGGCTCCCAGCCCCGGCGCGGCCGGCAGCTGCGCCAGCCTGGTGGACAGGGCCGCGAATCCCTCCGCCGCCACCGCGGCCAGCAGCGCCTGCCGGGTCGGAAAGTGCCGATAGGGGGCGTTGTGCGAGACGCCGACCCGACGGGCGACGTCGCGCAGGCTCAGCGCCTCCGGCCCCGATTCCTCCAGCAGCGCGCGCGCCGCCGCCACCAGCGCCCGGCGCAGGTCGCCATGGTGGTAGGGCTGCCCGGCCTGCTCCGATGTTGACACGGTCCACATCCATCCATATGTTGCTCATGTCAACATCGACCGGATCGATCCTGCTGTAAAGGCCGCAACGATGCTCTCTCTCGTCCTCGCCGCGCTGTTCTGGGTGGTGCTGCATCTCGGCGTCGCCGGCCCGCTCCGCCCGGCCCTGGTGGCGCGGCTGGGCGAGATGGGCTATCGCGGCCTGTTCTCGGCGCTCAGCGCCATCGGCCTGGTCTGGCTGGCCCTGGCCTATCACGGCGCGCCTCACGAGCCGCTGTGGGACCCGGTGCCTTTCTGGGTTCCGGGGGTGCTGGTCCTGCTCGGCTTCGTGCTGCTGGCCTACAGCCTCAGCCCGTCCAACCCGACCCAGGTTTCGGCGAAGCGGCCGGGAACCGAGCTTCCGGTCGCCGGCATCACCCGCATCACCCGCCACCCGATGCTCTGGGCCTTCGCGCTCTGGGCGCTCGCGCATCTGACGGTGAACGGCCACTGGGCCGGGGTGCTGCTGTTCGGCGCCGTCCTGGTCACGGCGCTGAACGGCATGGTCTCGATCGACCGCAAGCGGGCGGCGCGGCTGGGGCCCGCCTGGGACGATTTCGCCCGCCGCACCTCGCGCCTGCCCTTCGCCGCCGTGCTGTCTGGCCGCGGTGATCTCGCGCTCGGTGAGTTGGCGCTGTGGCGGCTCGGCCTCGGCGTCGGCCTGTTCGTCGCCGCGCTGTGGCTGCACGGGTTTTTGTAAGGCGTCCTTGGACTATAGGACGTAGGTTGGGTTCGCTCCTGGGCGAACCCAACAATGGCTCCGGCTGCGGGATGTTGGGTTCGCAACGCGAACCCAACCTACGAAGGCCGGATCAGCCAATCACCTCGCGCAGCGCCTGGACCACCCGCTCGACATCGCCGTCCTGCATGGCGGGGAACAGCGGCAGCGACAGGCAGCGCGCGTAGAAGGATTCGGCGCCGGGCAGGGGGCGGCGACCGTAGAGATCCTCATAATAGGGCTGCCGGTTGACCGGGATGTAGTGCACCTGGGTGCCGATGCCCTTGGCGTGCAGGGCGCGCACCACCTGGCCGCGGGTCTGGCCGATCGCGGCGAAGTCGATCAGCACCTCATAGAGATGCAGCACCGGGTCGCAGCCCGGCGCCTTGGCGATCGGCCGCAGCACCGGGGCCAGCGGCGCCAGCGCCTGGTCATAGCGCGCCGCCAGGGCCCGGCGCCGGGCCTTGAACCAGTCCAGCTTGCGCAGCTGGCTGAGGCCGAGCGCCGCCTGGATGTCGGTCAGCCGGTAGTTGAAGCCGATCTCCTGCATCTCGTAGTACCAGGGGTTCACCCCGGCCTGGGCAGGGTCGACCGCCAGCTCGGTGTTGACGAAGGCATCCGGGTCCCGGGTCATGCCGTGCGAGCGTTGCCGGGCCAGCTTCCGCTGCAGCTCCGGATCGGCCGACGTGACCATGCCGCCTTCGCCCAGGGCGATGGTCTTGACCGGGTGGAAGGAGAAGCAGGCGAGGTCGGAATGGGTGCAGGTGCCGACCTGGACCCGGCCCTCCGCCGTCTCGTATTCGGTGCCCAGCGCGTGGCAGGCATCCTCGATCACGAAGGCGTCGTGCCGGCGGGCGATCTCGGCGATCGGCGCCAGCGGCACGGTCTGGCCGGCCAGATGCACCGGCAGCACGGCGCGGAACCGGCCCTCCGGATGGAGTTGCGGGATCCGGGCGACCGCCGCCTCCAGATCCTCCGGCCGCATCAGCCCGGTCTCCGGGTCGACATCGGCGAAGACCAATTCGGCGCCGACGAAGCGGGCGCAGTTGGCGGTGGCCAGGAAGGTCACCGCCGGGACGACGCAGACATCGCCGGGCCCGAGGCCCAGCGTCAGCGTCGCCAGATGCAGCGCCGCCGTGCCGTTCGAGCAGGCGGCGGCGAAGGGGGCGCCGGTGGCGGCGCAGAAGGCGCGCTCGAACTCGCCGACCGTCGGGCCGGTGGTCAGGAAGTCGGCCTGCAGCGCCCGGGTGACGGCGTCGATGTCGTCCTGGTCGATATACTGGCGGCCATAGGGCAGGAAGGTCACGGTGATCGCCTCCGAAACGCGCGGGCCCTGAGGAACGGAACCGGAGGGCCGTCAGTTCGCGTGCCGCTCCAGGATCTCCAGCAGCTCGCGGTCGTCCAGCCATTCGGCGTTGTTGTCGCTGCCGTAGCTGAAGCGGTCGGGCACCGGCTTGCCGCCGCCTTCCTTGGCGAAGGAGGTGCGGGTGTATTCGCCGAACTGCGGCTCGATCACGTAGCGGTCGGCCAGCTCCAGCGTCGCATGCGCGTCGTCGACCGCGATCATCGCCTCGTGCAGCTTCTCGCCCGGGCGGATGCCGACGATGCGGTGCGGCAGGCCGGGCGCCAGGGCGCGGGCCAGCTCGGTGATCTTCATGCTCGGGATCTTCGGCACGAAGATCTCGCCGCCGCGCATGATCTTGAAGTTCGACAGCACGAAGTTCACGCCCTGCTGCAGCGTGATCCAGAACCGGGTCATGCGGTCGTCGGTGATCGGCAGCGACTCCGCCTTCTGCTCCAGCAGCTGGCGGAAGAACGGCACGACGCTGCCGCGCGAGCCGACGACGTTGCCGTAGCGGACCACGGAGAAGCGGGTGCCGATGTCGCCCGACAGGTTGTTGGCGGCGACGAAGGTCTTGTCCGAGGCCAGCTTGGTGGCGCCGTACAGGTTGACCGGGTTGCAGGCCTTGTCGGTCGACAGGGCGATGACCTTCTTGACCCGGTTCTGCAGCGCCGCCCAGACCACGTTCTCGGCGCCCAGTATGTTGGTGTGGATGCACTCCGACGGGTTGTACTCGGCGGCCGGCACCTGCTTCAGCGCCGCCGCGTGGATGATGAAGTCGACGCCACGGGTGGCCAGCGCCAGCCGCTCGCGGTCGCGCACGTCGCCGAGGAAGAAGCGCATGCAGGCATGGACCTCGGCGGGGTAGGCGGCCCGCACGGCGTTCTGCATGTCGTACTGCTTGAGCTCGTCGCGCGAGAAGATGATCAGCTTCCGCGGCTGGTAGCGCTGCAGGATGGTGGAGACGAATTTGCGCCCGAAGGAGCCGGTGCCGCCCGTGACGAAAAGGACCTTGCCGTTCAGGTCGATCAGATTGTCGTCAAAACTACGGTACATGAATCACCAGCGCTGTTGAAAAGGACGGACAGCCGAAACCTTCGGAGGACCGGCCCGAAGCCGCCCGGCCCTCCGTACGCCACCACTTCAGCCTATAACTCGTGCAGATGGTCGTTTGCAATGCAACCCGCGCGGCCGGGCCGCCTGCCTGTGGCGTGTTTTCAACCCGTGGACCGGACTTCCCGGATCCGGGTGCCGAACGCCTCCAGCCGCCGCACCATCTCGGCCGGGTCGAGCAGGGTTTCCGGCAGGTGCAGCCCGGGTGCCGCGGGCGCGCCGCCGGCCAGGCCCAGCAGCCGCTCGACGGCGGAGGCGATGCCCAGCGCCGTCAGCGGCGCCTGGCCCTCGGGATGCACCAGCTCGTGCCGGCTGCGCCCAGCCGTGCCGTCCGGGCGCTCGCCGGCGATCTCGATCGCGATCTCGGTCGAGAAGGGCTCACCGCGCCGGCGGCTGGCCGACTGGGAATAGGCGAGGTCGAGCCGGATCGAGCGGGCCTCGGTCGCGGCCGCCAAGCTGACCACATCCATCGGCGAATAGGCCTGGGCCGGCAGCTCGACGCCGTCGACGCTGCGGTAGGTGGCGGCCGCCTCCTCGCCGCCGATCCAGCGCCAGTGCCCGTCCTGCAGCACCTGGACCCGGGTGGTGGCGGTGACGATGCGGTCGTAATCGGCGGCGGCGGCCGGCCCGCCCATGTCCTGCTCGTCCAGCAGGGCGCCGATCCGGATGCTGTCGACGCGCCGGAATGACCGGGCGAAATGCAGAGTCGGAAACAGCGCCGCTCCGGCCAGCCAGTGGCTGGCCAGCAGCACCGGCGCGGTCGGCCGGTGGATCGCCTGCGCCACCTCCGGCCCGATCTCGAACACGGCGCTGGAGGTGCCGACATAGGGCACGCCGCGGGCCTGGGCGAAGCGCAGCGAATTGAGGGTGGAATCCTTGACGAAGACGGCGATGGCGCCGAACGCCCGGTCCGGCTGGCCCAGATCGGGCCGCTCCAGGTCGATCGCCGCGGCGTCGGCGCCGCCGATCTCGCGGGCCACCGCCTCGGCCTTGGCCAGGTCGCGGCCGCCGATGGTGATCGGCAGCTCCGGCTGCAGCCGCCGCAGCGTCCTGGCGGCGCGAGCGCCGACGACGCCCGATCCGCCGATGATGAGAACTGGTTTCTGCTGGGTCGCGGGCATTACCATGGCTCCTGATGAGGCGCGGACCGGACGGCCCCTTGCCGTCGGCTGCCGGAACCTACATTTGGTAAGTTACCAACGGTAATTTCAAGACCGGGATCGGATCCCCGGCCGAGGAGTGCGGATCAGGAGATGAGCCCAGCCCCTGCCAGGAAGCTGCCCAAGGCGGAGCGGCGCGACCAGCTGCTCGACACCGCGCTGGCGATCGTGCGCGAGGAGGGCACCGACGCGCTGACCCTCGGCCATCTCGCCGAGCGCGCCGGCGTCAGCAAGCCGATCGCCTATGAGCATTTCGGCACCCGCTCCGGGCTGCTGATCGCCCTCTATGAGCGCATCGACGACCAACAGGTGGCGGCGCTGCTGCAGGCCCTCGAGCGCACGCCGCGGCGACTGGAGGACGTCGCCCGGGTGATGAGCGACGCCTACATGACCTGCTACCTCACCTGCGGGCCGGAGGCGCATGCCATCACCGCCGCGCTGAGCGGCGACGGGCAGATGGAGGCGTTCCATCAGCGGCTGCTCGATCGCTATGTCGCCTTCTACCAGGAGGCGCTGGCGCCGTATTCGGCCCTGCCGCCCGACGCGCTGCACCTGCGCTGCGTCGGCCTGATCGGCGCAGCGGAGGCGATCTCGCGCGACATGCTGCGCGGCCGGGCGGACGGGGCCAGGGCGACGGAGGCCCTGGCGGCGCTGATCGTCGGCGGGCTGGCGAAGGGCTAGCCCGGCCTCACTCGCCGCTGCGGTCGGCGCCCAGCAGGCGGATCGAGCTGGCCTGCGGGCCCATCGGGCCCTCGCCGGTGGCCAGGGTCAGATGCACCATCATGCCGGTCGTCAGCTCGTCGAAGCGGCCGTCGACCACGGCGTTGCGGGTGAAATACAGGCTGCCGGCCTGCTTCGCCTCGACGAAGCCGTAGTTCCGCTCCGGGAACAGGCGGGAGATCGTGCCGGTCTCGCCGGCCGCCTCATGCGCCTTGACCTCGCCCTGGATGATGCGGGCCGCCTCGTCCAGCTTGCGCTCGACCACGTCGAAGCTGCGGTTGACCACCGCGGCATGGTCCCGCGGGTTGCGACGCTCCTCCATGTCCTTGACCACGACCATGGGCTTGCCAGGGATCTCGGCCTCGACCGAGATGCCGAGCGGCGGCCGCGCGCCCTGGGCGCTGCGATGGGGAGCCTCGATCACCACGCGGCAGCCGATCAGGTTGGGGTAGAGGCGGTCGAGCCGGCCGACGCGGTCGCGCACGATCGACTTCACCGCCTCCGATCCTTCGATGTTCTTGAACGAGAGCTGTAACGGCTTCTGCATGTCGGGCCTCCATCGATCCGGTCCGGGGGGCTTGTCGCCTTCCCTTTGCGAACCGCCCTGGGCGGCCGGGAGTTCCCCGGCCGCGACCGGATGCGCGGAGGCCGAAGTCAGGCAGCGGCCGGCCAACGCCAGGCGAGGATGAAGCAGGCGGCGGCCGCCAGGCCGGTTGCCGTGCGCACGTGGTTCCAGGTGGTCCAGGTCGACAGGTAGCGGGCCCAGACGGCGGCTCCTTCGGCGCTGGCCGGATCGACCGCCGCGAGCGCGTTGTTCAACGGCACGTTGCCCGTCATCGTCACCACGATGTTGCCGACGAGGTAGAGCACGGTCCCGGCCAGCACCAGGGTGGGATGGGGGCCGGACCAGCCGAACAGGGCTCCGATGCCGACGATGAGGCACAGCACCGCCGTGCCCATGAAGGCGGCCATGAACACCGGGTTGATCACCACGATGTTGATCGACTGCATGGCGGCGATGCCCTGCGGCGCCGGCAGGCGGGCGAGGGCGCCCATCACGAAGGTCGAGAAGGCGAAGAAGATGCCGCCGACCAGGCCGGAGCCCAGCGCCGACGGCAAGACCATGACCGACATCAGGCGTTCGCCCATCTCAGCTCTCCATCGTCAACGGGGCAGGGGAGGGACCCGGCGGCTCAGCCGGCCCAGGCGCCGGATGCGGCGGCGTCGCGCGCATAATCGGCGAAATCCTTCGGTGCGCGGCCCAGCGCGCGCTGCACGCCGTCGGTCGGATAGGCGTTGCGGCCGTCCAGCACCGTGGTGAGCAGGTAGAGCAGAAGCTCGGTGAAATCGGCCGGGGTGCCCTGCTGCGCCAGCATCGTCGCGAAATCCTCCGCCGGCACCCAGGTGTAGCGGACCGGCCGGCCGGAGGCCCGGGCGATCTCGGCGGTCGCCTCGGCGAAGGTCAGGAGCCGCGGGCCGGTCACCTCGTAGAGCTGGCCGACATGGCCGTCCTCGGTCAGGGCCGCGACCACGACATCGGCGATGTCGTCGGCATCGACGAAGGGCTCTCCGACATCGCCGGCCGGCAGCGCGATCTCGCCCGCCAGAATGCCGTCCCGCACCACGCCCTCGCTGAAGTTCTGGCAGAACCAGCTGGCCCGCACGATGGTCCAGTCGGCGCCGGATTCCTGCAGCACCTGCTCGGCCTGCTGCGCCTCCTCCTCGCCCCGGCCGGACAGCAGCACCAGCCGGCGGACGTCCTGCGCCAGGGCCTGGCCGACCAGGGCGCGGACCGCCTCGGGCGCCCCCGGTGCGGCCAGATCCGGATAATAGGTGATGTAGGCCGCGCCGACGCCGTCCAGCGCCGCGGCCCAGCCGGACGGATCCTCCCAGTCGAAGGCGGGGTTGGCGGAGCGCGAGCCGATCCGGACCGGGACGCCACGCGCCGCCAGGCGCTCGGCGACGCGGCGGCCGGTCTTGCCGGTGCCGCCGACGACCAGGACCGGTTTGCGCTCTTGCATCGAACTCGCCGACGGGGCCATGATCCTCTCCTAATGTGAGTGTTTATCATGTTTGAAAATGTGATAATCTCTCACATTCGTCGCGTCAAGTGGAATCCCGAAGGAACCGTCATGGCCACCGCCAGCCCTGCCAACCCCGCCGATCCGGCGGGCTCACTGCGCCGGGCGCCGAGCCAGCGCCGCAGCCGCGAGCGGGTGGAGCGGATCCTGGCGGTGGCGACCGGGCTGATCGCGGCGCAGGGCAGCGACGCGCTGCGCATGGCCGAGGTGGCGGCGAAGGCCGGCATCTCGATCGGCTCTCTGTACCAGTACTTTCCGGACAAGGCGGCGATCATCCGCACCCTGGCCGAGCGCATCAACGCCGAGGGGCGGGCCTGCATCGAAGACGGGCTGCGGGACGTGCGCGACGCCGCCGGGCTGCGCGACGCCTTCGGCCGGCTGGTCGACACTTATTACGGGCTGTTCCTGGCCGAGCCGGTGATGCGCGACATCTGGTCGGGCCTGCAGGCCGACAAGGGGCTGCGCGAGATCGACCTCGAGGACAGCCGGATCAACGGCCGGGTCCTGGCCGAGGTCCTGGCCCGGATCGACCCCGGCGCCGACCGGGCCGGGCAGTTCACCCGCGCCTTCCTGGTGATGCAGCTGGGTGAGGCGACGATGCGGCTGGCCATCTCGGTCGGCCGCGACGAGGGCGACGCGCTGGTCGAGGGCTACAAGCGCATGGCGCTGCGCGAGCTGGCGGCGGGCCAGGGATGAAGGGCGACGCGGTGGCTTGCAGTTGCCATTGAAGAGGCTTCTGACACGCCTTAGTATTTTGTCTGATCGTGGTCGATACGGTCGGAGCAGGTGGGAAATGAGATTGGAATGGGATTTTGCCGCAGAGGCATACCTTGACCAGCTCCCTTCGACGGAGCGGGCGAAGGTGCTGCACGCTGTTGAGCAGCTTCCGACGACGTGGGACAGCCTTGACGGCACCCGCCTGAAGCGACTCATGGGCAATCAGAATGATCTTTACTCGTTGCACGTCGGTTCTGATTTGCGGGTTTTGGTTCAAAGACAAGGTGACGTGATAACCGTCGTCGACGTTATCCGAAGAAGTCAACTTGAGGGGTTGCGCAGAGCCGCAAGGCTGCGCCAAGCTTGGCCAGGATGAAGTCGTTTGTGCCACTCAGTCTTGACCCATCCGTCCTGAATCAAAATCTGACTGAGTTGGAAACGCTTCTTTCCTTGGACGCTTCGCTGAGGGAACGAGATCAGGTATTGCCATTCTTTAAAGCGAGGCCGCATCTCTGTGCCGCGCTCGGTCTCACTAATAATGCCGTTGAGTTGCCTGATCGATGGGCAAGTGAGCTGGATTTATTTGGCGACTTTGCATGTGATGTCGCTGCTGGCGATAGCGAAGCCAATGCCTACACATTGGTCGAATTTGAGGACGCACAGGAGCTCAGCATTTTTTCCAGACTCAAGGCCGGCAAGACGATGAAGCAGTGGTCGCGACGCTTCGAGCGAGGATTCTCCCAGCTTGTCGATTGGGCATGGAGGCTATCGGCTGAGGGGGAGTCATCAGCGGCCATTCGCAGGATCTTTGGTGATGATAATCCGACCATCCACCTGTTGCTCGTGATTGGCCGCGATGCCGACCTGACCAAAGATGACCTCGCAAGGTTGCGATGGCGAGCTCAGCACACGTCCCTGGGCCATTTCAGGATGTCATGTTTCACTTTCGACGGCCTGTTGCACTCGATTCGACGCCGACTCTTGTTGTCGGCCCAGCCTTCGAACATGGCTTGATATAGAACAGCCAGACGTCGCTCACCGCCCGCAGTTGTGCCCTCGACCGCAAGCCGGTCGATCAGGCGACATTTGCAATATCTCAGGAAGCTGGTGCGGGCGGTCGGGGTCGAACCGACACTCTGTCACCAGAACTGGATTTTGAGTCCAGCGCGTCTGCCAATTCCGCCACGCCCGCGCGGGGCCGCATCATAGGCAGCGGCGGACTCCCGTCAATGAAATTGCGGAGGCTCACCCTTCGGTGCCGGCGGTCGGCAGGGCGAGCCCGGTCTTGACCGCGTCGAACACGAAATGGGTGTCGAAGCGCTTGATGTTCGGGTCGGTCATGAACAGCCGGTCGACGGCCTCGCGGCAGGCCCGCATGCCGGTGACGGCGAGGATCGCCAGATAGTCCCGGCTGCCGGCCAGGTCATAGCATTGCTGCACCTCCGGCGCCGCCCGCATGCGGTCCTTGAAAGCGCGGTGCAGGGCGACCGATTCCTGCTCCAGCGTCACGAACACCGCGGCCAGCACGACGCCGTCGAAGCGGCCGGGATCGAGCACCGCGATCTGGCGCAGCAGCAGGCCGTCGGCGCGGTAGCGGGCGATCCGGCGCTGCACCGCGCTGGGCGACAGGCCGACCATGTCGCCCAGCTCCTCCAACGTCCGGCCGCTGTCGGCCTGCAGCAGCGCCAGCAGCTTGTGGTCGAGTCGGTCGAGAACCGGGGCGGGCTTGGTGCTCATGCAAGAATTTTGCGTCGACGTGCACGAGATTTCAACAACAGCCGGACCGGTGCCGGCTAGAGTCCCGGCAGCTCAACCGGGAGACGACCCATGGAATCGCAGGCCCGACTGCCCATCACACCGCAGCAGATTCTCGCCGCCCGGGCCGCGATCGACCCGGTGTTCCTCGATTCGCCGGCGATGCGGCATGGCGCGCTGGACGACGCGCTGGGCTGCGCCTGCCTGCTGAAGGTCGAGACGCTGAACCCGATCCGCTCCTTCAAGGGGCGCGGCACCGAGGCGGTGATGGCGGCGCTGGAGCCGCGCCCGGCCGCGGTGGTCGCCACCTCCAGCGGCAATTTCGGCCAGGGGCTGGCGCGGGCCGCCGCCCGGCGCGGCATCGCCGCCACCATCCTGGCGCCGGCCTGGGCCAACCCGCTGAAGCTGGAGGCGATGCGCCGGCTCGGCGCCACGGTGCGGCTGGCCGGGCCGAAGGACGGGGCCGGCAAGGACCTGGCGCGCCGGATCGCGGCAGAGACCGGGGCGCTGTTCATCGAGGATGGCGGCCATCCGGTGATCGCCGCCGGCGCTGGCGTGATCGCGCAGGAGCTGACCGCCGCCGGCCACGAGATCGACGACGTCGTCTTGCAGATCGGCGACGGCGCGCTGGCGACCGGCATCGGCTCCTGGTTCAAGGCCCAGGCGCCGGCGGTCAGGATCGTCGGCGTGGTGGCGCGCGGGGCGCCGGCCATGGCGCAATCCTTCGCCGCAGGGCGGGCGATCGACACGCCGGGCACCGACACCATCGCCGACGGCATGGCGATCAGCCGGCCGGTGCCCTCGGCGGTGGCGCAGCTGCGCGCCTGCGTCGACGAGATCCTGCTGGTCGACGACGATGCCATCCTCGACGCGGCACGGCTGCTGCTGCGCAGCGCCGGGGTGCTGGCGGAACCCTCCGGCGCCGCCGGCCTGGCCGCGGTGATGACGAATCGCGACCGCTTCGCCGGCTGCCGGGTGGCGACGGTGATCACCGGCAGCAATCTCGACGCCGCCTTCCAGGCCCGGCTGCTGGGCGGCTGATCGCGACATTTGGGCGCTAGGCGGCGCATCGCCCGCGCGGCATGATCCGCGCCATGTTGCGCCGCCTCGACCTCCTCTCCTGGCTCACGGCCGCCCTCGGCGGCGTCGTGCTGGGCACCGTGCTCGCCTCGCAGTATCTCGGCGGGCTGCAGCCCTGCGAGCTGTGCCTGTACCAGCGCTGGCCCTGGGGGGCGGCGATCGCGCTCGGGCTGCTGGCGGCGGTGATTCGCCCGGCGCGGCGCGTCCTGGTGCTGCTCGCCGGCGTGGTGATCCTGCTCGGCGGCCTGCTGGCGGTCTACCATGCCGGGGTTGAATATGGCTGGTTTCCGGGCTTCACCGCCTGCACCGGCGCCATTTCCTTCGGCAACGGCGACGTCGGCGCCCTGCGCGACCAGTTGCTGAACGCGCCGGTGGTGCGCTGCGACGTGCCGGGCTTCGTCCTGTTCGGGATCTCGATGGCGGGGTATAACGCCATTCTGTCGGTGGTCGCGGGGCTGGTCCTGCTGGCCGCCGGCATCCGTTCGGGCAGCACGAGGGCCGCATGACCGCCTCCCGCCGCCGCGCCCTGCCGGGCGACCTGCCCCGCCGCGAGCGGATCGCCCGGATGATCCGGGTCGATCATGCCGGGGAATACGGCGCCAAGCGGATCTATGAAGGCCAGCTCGCCGTGCTCGGCCGCGGCCCCAAGGGGCCGGTGATCGAGCATATGGCGGAGCAGGAGCGCGAGCATCTCGACACCTTCGACCGGCTGGTGGCGGAGCGCGGCGTGCGCCCGACCCTGCTGCATCCGCTCTGGCATGTCGGCGCCTTCGCCATGGGCGCGGCCACGGCGCTGCTGGGCGACCGCGCGGCCATGGCCTGCACGGTGGCGGTCGAGGAGGTGATCGACGACCACTATGCCCGCCAGGCCGAGGCGCTGGGCGAGGACGAGCCGGAGCTGAAGGCGGTGATCGAGCGCTTCCGGGCGGAGGAGCTGGAGCATCGCGCCATCGGCCTCGAGCATGAGGCCGAACAGGCGCCGGGCTACCGCCTGCTCTCCGGCGCGGTGAAGGCGGCGACGCGCACCGCGATCTGGCTGTCCGAGCGGGTCTGACGGCGATGCGACTCTCTGCTCTCTTCGTCGCCGCGGCGGCGCTGCTGGCCGCTTCCGGCGCCCGGGCCGAGGATGTCGGCTGCGTCAACACTGCCTTCAAGCTGATCGGCCCGGACCACAAGGTCTGCGTCGAGGCCTTCACCGACCCCGACATCCCGGGCGTCGCCTGCTATCTCAGCCAGGCCCGCACCGGCGGCGTCTCCGGCTGGCTCGGCCTGGCCGAGGACCCGTCGCGCTTCGCCCTCGCCTGCCGCCAGGTCGGCCCGATCACCCTGCCGGACCGCATCGACCGGCAGAAGGAGGTGTTCGACAGCGCCACCTCGATCCTGTTCAAGGAGACGCAGGTGGTGCGGATGTACGACCGGCCGCGCAACACGCTGGTCTATCTGTCCTATTCGACCAAGCTGATCGACGGCTCGCCGATGAACAGTGTGGCCGCGGTGCCGGTGATGCCCTGGGCGCAGTAGAGGCCTCGCCTCGTTCCGGATCCTGGTTTACAATCATCGAGTTCAGTTTTTCGTTTGATAAGGGATATTGTTTTTCAGCCTGGAGGATAACTCCATGATTCATCGAGCAATTTATATCGCTGCGCTTGCTGTGGCGATGTTTGGTTGTGATCGGCCCGGCCCCGACGACACGATGCTTTCCGTCTCCGAGACGCCCGCTCCCTCGGCTGGACCCGCCTCGTGTCGCCTGCAGCGCATCGCGACGGTGGAAGACCGGAAGGTCTTCCAGGAAGAGTCGGGGGCAGTGTTCTTCGTCGCGGATGCCGACGTGAACACCGATGGCGCGGCGAACTCCTATCACGTCGACGATTTCAAGGGAGATTCAATCGCCAGCAACACGATCTGTAACGGCATCAATATTCGCAATGCTCAAGGGGGCTTGGTTGCCAACTACAGGAACTGTCCCTTGCTCTATGATTGGTACGCGAGGATTAAGCAAAACAATTGGGCTCCGGTGGGAGGCACGCGTATCCAGTGGTACGGGATCGCTACCAAAAACGGCCAGCCCTGCATCCGGAGCGACGGTTTCTTCACCTCGCAGACCGCGTCGGCATCCGACCCGGCCAAAGATGTCTGCAGCGTAGAGCATTGGATCGACGCAAACACTATCCCGTCGATCGTCGTACCGGAAGCGGGGGCTGTGGGCACTCTGCCCGGCGGGTCGCTCAGCATTGCTGCGCTGTTGAACAGGGCGGGGCAGGTCCAGAGCACGCACTTTGCCATTGTGGGGGATACCGGTGGGTCGCGGATCGGCGAGGTCAGCACCCTGCTCGCCATGCGGTTCAAGGGCCGCACCGAGCTTCCGCACACCTATCAGCAGAGCAAGGAACTGAGCTCAGCCCATGCCGCGTATCTGATTCTGCCGTCGAAACGGGCACCCAGGCCCTATAAGGACGCCGAAATCCAGTCCGACGGAGCGGCGGCGTTCGAGCTCTGGGGCGGCCGTGCGAAGTTCGATGCCTGCGTGGTGGAAGCGCGACGCTGAGACCGCGGCAGGGCACTTTCCCCGCCGCCGGGCTCAGTGCTCCAGCTCGGTGTCCCAGTACAGGAAGTCGCGCCAGCTCTGGTGCAGAAAATTGGGCGGAAACGCCCGCCCATTTTCCTGCAGCTCATAGGTCGTCGGCTGTTGCGGCGGCGTCAAAGGGTGCATGCCGCAGCGGCTGGGCAACTGGTGCCCCTTGCGCAGGTTGCAGACCGAGCAGGCCGCGACCACGTTGGTCCAGCTGGTGCGCCCGCCGCGGGCGCGCGGGACCACATGGTCGAAGGTCAGCTCCTGCGACGGGAGGCGCTCGCCGCAATACTGGCAGCTGAAGCGGTCGCGCAGGAACACGTTGAACCGGGTGAAGGCCGGGCGCCGCGCCGAGGGGATGTACTCCTTCAGCGAGATCACGCTGGGCAGCCGCATCTCGAAGGACGGGCTGCGCACCACGCGGTCGTATTCGGCGATGATGTTCACCCGGTCGAGGAAGACCGCCTTGATCGCCTCATACCAGGGCCACAAGGACAAGGGGAAGTAGCTCAACGGACGGAAGTCGGCGTTGAGGACGAGAGCCGGGCAGTTTTCGGGTGGGGGAGACACCATCCCACTCCTTCGCCTTCATCTCTGTCCGCGGACCCTCCGCGGATGGCCATGGGTATACGAAGAAACCCACTTGACCGCAATATCCTGCGCCGAAACCCCAGGAAATGTCACGATCTCGTCACCTCAGCCGTCCTGACCCCCTAGATGTTTGATCCCTATGCCGAGGGGCCCACCGCCTGCGGCAGGTGGCGGCGCAGCATGTCGAGGCCGGCGACCAGCCCCTCGGGGTCGATGCCGTGGCCGAGGTCGGGGCGGGCCAGGGTCTCGACCTCCACCCCGGCGCCGCGCAGCGCCTGGGCCGCCGCGGCCAGGGCGGGGAAGGGCACCACCGGATCGGCCTCGCCATGCACCAGCAGCACCGGCGGGCGCGAGACGATGTCGCGGGCCAGGGTCGGGGCGCCGAGCAGCGCGCCGGAAAAGCCGACCACCGCGGCGCAGGGCCGCGGCCGCCGCAGCGCGGTGTAGAGCGAGGTCATGGTGCCCTGGCTGAAGCCGACCAGCGCCAGGTCGGCATCGGTCAGGCCGCGCTCGGCCAGCGCTTGGTCGAGGAAGCCGTTGACGATCGGCAGCGTGGCCTGCAGCCCGGCCTCCATCACCGAGGGCGTGCGGTCCTGCAGGCTGAACCACTGCCGGCCGTAGGGCGCCATGTCGCAGGGCTCCGGCCCGTCCGGCGCCAGGAACTCGGCCTCGGGCAGGTATCGGGCCCAGTGCGGCGCCATCCCGATCAGGTCCTGGCCATCGGCGCCGACACCGTGCAGCAGGACGACCAGGGCCTTGGGCGCGCCGCCGCTGGCCAGGGCGAGGCGGGGGCCGAAGAGCGTGGAGCCGGAGGAGGGGCGATTTGTATCCATGCGCCATCTGTCCCGGCGCTGCCGTCTCTTGTCAACCGCGGCCGGGCTTCCCTACTGCTGTGTCAGCCATGACCGTCGTGACCCGCTTCGCCCCCAGCCCGACCGGCTTCCTGCATCTCGGCCACGCCCATTCGGCGCTGGCCGGCTGGCGCCGTGCGCGGCAGGCGGGTGGGCGCTTCCTGCTGCGGATCGAGGACATCGACCAGGGCCGCTGCCGGCCGGAGTTCGAGGCCGCGATCCTGGAGGACCTGGCCTGGCTGGGCTTCGACTGGGACGGGCCGGTGCGGCGCCAGTCGGAGCATTGGGACGATTACCGCGCCGCGCTGGCGGTGCTGGAAGGGCAGGGGCTGATCTATCCCTGCTTCTGCACCCGGCGCGAGATCCTGGCCGAGGTCGCGGCGATGCAGAGTGCGCCCCACGGCCCGGCGGACACGCCGGACGGCACGCCGTTCTATCCCGGCACCTGCCGCCGCCTGTCGCCGCAGGAGCGCGCCGACCGCCTGGCCGAGGGCCGGGCCTATGCGCTCCGGCTCGACATGGCCGAGGCGATGCGGCGCAGCGGGCCGCTGGGCTGGACCGACGAGCTGGCCGGCGGGCAGGCGGCGCGGCCGGAGCGGCAGGGCGACGTCGTGCTGGCACGCAAGGAGATTCCGACCAGCTATCACCTCGCGGTGACGGTCGACGACGAGATCCAGGGCGTCACCGTGGTCACCCGCGGCCGCGACCTGTTCGAGGCGACCCATGTCCACCGGCTGCTGCAGGCGCTGCTCGGGTATCGGGTGCCGGTCTGGCGCCACCACGCGCTGCTGACCGATTCGGCCGGCAAGCGCCTGGCCAAGCGCAGCGACGCGGCGTCGATCCGCGCCTGTCGGGCGCAGGGCGGCTCCGCCGCCGAGCTGCGGGCGCTGGCCGGGTTTCCGGATTAGCATCGGCGGCGGGACCCACCGATTCCGGAGCCGAGATGTCCGCCGCACCGACAATCCGCTTCGTCCGCCCCGCCGATTTCGACCAGTGGCTGCCGCTGTGGGATGGCTACAACGAGTTCTATGGCCGCGTCGGCGAGACCGCGCTGCCCGCCGAGATCACGCGGGCCACCTGGGCGCGCTTCTTCGACGCCTATGAGCCGGTGCACGCGCTGGTGGCGGAGTTGGACGGCCGGCTGGTCGGCCTGACGCATTACCTGTTCCACCGCAGCACCACCATGCTGGGCCCGACCTGCTATCTGCAGGACCTGTTCACCAGCGCAGCGGCGCGCGGCCAGGGCATCGGCAAGGCGCTGATCGAGGGCGTGTACGAGCAGGCCAGGGCGGCCGGCGTCACCCGCGTCTACTGGCAGACGCATGAGACCAACCAGACCGCGATGCGGCTGTACGACCAGGTGGCCGACCGCTCCGGCTTCGTCGTCTATCGCGGGCGGCTGTGACGCCAGACCTATTTGTCGAGAATCTTCTCGCGCTGCTCTTCGTACTCTTCCTGGGTGATCGCGCCCTGGCGGTAGGCATTGTCCAGGTCGATCAGCTCCTGCCCCGTCGTCGCTCCGGCGGGACTGAGGGGCGGTGTGCGGCCGCCGCCGCCACCGCCGCAGGCGGCGACCGGAAGAGCCAGGGCGAGGACGAGCGGCAGGAATCGCATGGAGGCTCCAGGGTCGAGAATGGCTGTTGAACGCCAC
The DNA here is from genome assembly GCF_052078665.1 of Inquilinus sp. CA228. Classification (NCBI taxonomy): domain Bacteria; kingdom Pseudomonadati; phylum Pseudomonadota; class Alphaproteobacteria; order Rhodospirillales; family Rhodospirillaceae; genus Inquilinus; species Inquilinus sp. CA228. The sequence goes on from NZ_JBQJIK010000004.1 coordinate 146,353, forward strand.
GCAGTAATGTTTGTTCCGGTCAGTGGGCACCGCTGCCGGAGGGTGGATCCGTAGGCTCGCGCAGACCGCGGCACAGCGCCAGATAATCCGGCTCCTCCGGCCCCACCACCCCGCGCCGGATCGCCAGATCGATGATCACCAGGGCGACGTTGAACTTGAAGTCCTCGGTGTCGCGCACCCGGTCCAGCACCGCCGCCAGCGGCCGGCGTTCGAAGCTCTCGACCTCGCCATCGGTGTTGCGCGGCGCGAAGCCGGGCGCCAGCGCCAGGTCGTAGACGAACAGCGTGTCCCGGCGCAGCCCCTCGGCCGTCTCCATCATGTAGGTGACGGCGCCGGTCGGCACCGCCTGCCGCGCCAGCTCCGGTGGGATCGCGGCCTCCTCGGCGCATTCCTTGACCACGTTCTCGGCCAGGCTCAGCCCGTCCGGCTGGCCGCCGGCGACGATGTTGTCGAGCTTGCCGGGCGCCAGCGCCCGGTCGGCCGCGCGCCTGGCGATCCACAGCAGCGGGCCGTCCGCTGTCTCGACCACGCCGTTGAGATGGATGCCGAAGGACTTGATGCCCAGCGCCACCGCGGCGCCGCGGTCGACCGTGGCCAGCAGCGGCGCGCCCCATTCGGCCAGCACCGGATAGCGCTCGTTCCGCCGCTTGCGCACCAGCCCGGCCTCGATCAGCCGGTCGGTGACCTCCTCCAGCGCCTCGGCCCGCGCCTCCGGCCCGGCCAGGCGCTCATCCAGCCGCCAGCCGCTTCCCTCCGGCCGCAGCGGCCCGGGCCGCCGGTCGAGCAGGTCGGCCACGGGCGGCGTGACCCAGCCGGCGACGGTGCCGCCGATCCGCCAGGGGCGCAGCCGGGCAGGATCATGGGCGGTGCAGGTGCGGATTCGGTCGAGCAGGCTCATGGCTTCGGTCTAGAACATGTCGGGCGCCCGGGAAACTGCGATCATCCAACCTCCCGCCCGGGCCGGCACGGGAGGCGTGCAACCGGTGGCAGGAAGGCTTACCTTGGCGCGACCGCGGCCATGGCAGCGACGGTCGGTTCGGGGATGGAGGAGTTGCGGGTGCGGCAGTTGGGGATCGGTCGGATCGCGACGACAGGCGGGGTGGCGGCGTTGTTGCTGCTGGCCCTGGCCGGGCCGGCCGCGGCGGCGGTCGATCTCGGCAACCTGTCGGCCGACGACATGCGGGCGCTGCAGCGCATCCTCGAGACCGAGCGGACCAACGCGTCGAAGCGACTGCCCTCGGGCATGTCCGTGACCGTGATCAAGACCCAGACCTCGCCGCGCGTCTGCCGGATCTTCCGCATCGGCCGCCAGGGCCAGGAAGGCCAGGCGGTGGGATGCCGCATCGGCGCCCAGCGGTGGGCGCTGAACGCCTCGATCGACGCGGCGCAGGCCGTGCCGGTCGAGCCGTCGCCGCAGGAGCCGGTGGCGGTGCGGCCGAAGGTGGTGGCCCAGTCGCGGCCGGTCCAGAATTCGGAAGACGACGGCGTGGAGGAGGCCGGGGCGACAGCCGCACCGGCGGCCCCAGCCCGTATCGCGCCGCCGCCCGCGATCGAGGTCGGCAGGGCGCCGCCGCAACCCGCGCCCGATGCCGGCAGGGCACCGGCCGAAACCCAGGTGGCGGCGCTGCCGCGGGCGCCGTTCCAGGCGCCCCGGCCCCAGGCTCGGCCGGATGTCCCCGCCGCGGAACCGGCGGCCGCGGGGCCGACCCAGGCGCCGGTGCCGCGGGCCCGGCCGACCGTCGGTGGCCCGGCACCCGCCGCGACCGTAG